>JBAVKY010000255.1:0-15148 GCA_049688555.1 Propionicimonas sp. | reverse complement strand
TGCCGATCTCCGACTCGCCCGCCGGCGACGAGTACACGACGGCCCAGATCGCGCTGTTCGGACGGGTCGCCGTCGAGGTGGAAGCGGCCCGGGGACCGTTGCTGAAGCACCTGGCGAACTCCGGCGGGGTGCTGGCCCATCCGGCCTCCTGGTTCGACCTGGTGAGGCCCGGCGTCATGATCTACGGCAGCTACCCCGACCCGGACTGCGCGCGCACGGTCGCGTTGCTGCCAGGCCTGGAATGGACCAGCCGCGTGGTGTTCACCAAGCCGGTCGCCGCAGGAGAGACCGTGAGCTACGGACGCACCTGGACGGCGCCGCGCGACACCTGGATCGCCACCGTGCCGATCGGGTACGGCGACGGCTATTCCCGCTCCTTGTCCAATCGGGGTCGGATGCTGATCGGCGGTCGCAGCTACCCGATCGCGGGCCGGGTCTGCATGGATCAGACCATGCTCGACCTGGGCCCCGAGCCCACCGTGGCGGTGGGGGACGAGGTGGTGCTGGTCGGGGCCAGCGGCGACGAGGAGATCACGGTCGCGGAACTGGCTGCCCTGATGGGGACGATCACCTACGAGGTGACCTGCCAGATCAATCGTAGGGTCGCCAGGGCGTACCGCTGACGACCCTACGCTGTTCGGTGAGGGCGCCGGCGAGGGCGGTTCAGCCTTCGCTGCCTTCGCTGAAGCGCGTGATGGCCTGACGCGCGACGAACTCGCGCTTGGCGTAAGCCCCCAACCCGAACGTGAGCCATCCATCCACCGCAGCCCCCACCCCGCCTCCCACCAGCGGGATCCGGCGCACCACGACCACGGCCAGGTGCTTACCCCCGAGCCGTCCGGCCAGTGAGCCCATCACGCGCTCACTGATGGCCCGTTCGAGGTCGGGGTCGAAGACGGGGGCGGTGGCCACCGCCAGCGGGGTGGTGGGCAGCTTGCCTTCGCTGATCAGCTTGCGGACCTCGTCCTCGCCGAGCATGGCCAGGGTAAGGGCGACGCGGACCCGGCGGTCGTCGACGTCGTAGCCGCGCAGGTGCGCGATCGAAGCGATCATCCGGCCCCCGAGGATCGCCAGCCCGGCGATGTTGGCCGGCAGCCCCACCGGCACCGTGATCAGGCCGCCGACACTGGTCAAGAACCCCTGCGCCGAGGCCAGCGCGATGTGCGTGGTGATCAGGGCATCGATCGCGGCCTCGCGTTCGCTCGTGTCCTGGAGCTTCCTGGCCGCGGTCGCCTTTGCGCCGGGGAAGGCCGTGTTGCCGTCGATCGCGAACTCGATGATCTGGCGCAGCAGCCCGCCGGCCATTTCAGGGGTTCTCGCGACGATCTGCTTGCTGAAGTCACCGACGGCTGCCATGGGGGTAGTCCTTCCTCGACGTCACCAGCCTACGCAGCGCACCGCGTCACGACCGGGCGCCCCAGCCCCCGTCCGTCCCCGAATAGACCCCGGTGAGGCGGCGCGGGGGGTGAGCCGGAGCGGGCCGGTGGGTGGTGGGACAATCGCCTCATGCGGCGTGCCTCGGTCTTCGGTCCTTCGCGGGACTGGCCTGCCCAGGACCTGATCGCGTTCTCGCAGGAGTTCGACGCCGGGCTGACCCTGGCGGCCTACCGGAGCGGTGCGTTCCCGATGCCGCTGCACGGCTCAGGCTTCAGCGACATGGGCTGGTGGTCGCCGATGCGACGCGGAATCCTGCCGGTGGACGGGCTCTGCGTCAGCCGCTCATTGCGCAAGTCGGCCAAGCGCTACACCACCACCGTCGATCAGGCCTTCGCGGCGGTGCTGGCGCGCTGCGCGGATCCCACGCGAGAATCGGGCTGGATCGACCATGAGATCGAGCGGGTCTACACCGACCTGCACCGCAGCGGTCACGTTCATTCGGTGGAGACCTGGGACAGTGAGGGACGCTTGGTCGGCGGGCTGTACGGAGTGGGGATCGGCGGACTCTTCGCCGGCGAGTCGATGTTCCACGATCCCGTGCATGGTCGGGACGCTTCGAAAGTCGCGCTGCTGGCGCTGGTGGAGTTGTTGTCGGACGCCTACGTCGAGGAGCGGGTGATCGATGTGCAGTGGCAGACCGACCATCTAGCCAGCCTCGGGGTGATCGAGGTCGACCGCGAGGAGTACCTGGCCGTGCTGGACGAGTCGCTCGCCGTTCCAGAGCCCGCGTGGCCGCGACGCTGAACCGGTGGGGTGGTTGCTCCATCAACCCACACAAAGGCCAGAGGGCACCGTGGCGCCTCTGCCATTACCTGCCGCGATCCCCGTGAACGGGGCAGCGGCGCCCAGGCGAGGGCTGCGCATCTAGAATCCGCTCATGCCAGAACTGCCGGAGGTTGAGGCGCTGCAAGGATTCCTCGCCCAGGCCTGCCTGGGTAAGACCGTGGCCCGCACCGAACTCGTGGCGTTCGCCTGCCTGAAGACCGTGGCGATGCCCTTGTCGGCCCTGCAGGGGCTCGAAGTCGCCGGGGTCTCGCGGCGCGGCAAGTTCATCGTGCTGGACGTCTCCGGGGTGTTCCTGGTGTTCCACCTGGCCCGTGCCGGGTGGCTGACCTGGCGCGACTCCGTCCCCACAGCCCCCGCGCGGCCAGGACGGGGACCGCTAGCCTTCCGCATCGCGTTCGACGACGGTTCCGGCTTCGACCTGACCGAAGCCGGCACCCAGAAGCGTCTGGCGATCTACGTGGTGACCGCGCTCGACGAGGTGCCAGGGATCGTCGCGCTGGGCCCGGACCCGCTGGCCGACGACTTCACGTCCGAGGCGCTGGCGGGCATTCTCGCCACGGCGGGCCGCTCCCAGCTCAAGGGGGTGTTGCGCGACCAACGCGTCCTCGCCGGGATTGGTAACGCCTACTCCGACGAGATCCTGCACGCTGCCCGGCTCAGCCCGTTCAAGCCCGCCAACGGCCTCAACCCCGAGGAACACCGACGTCTCTATGACGCGATCCGGAGCGAGCTGGGCGAGGCCATCGAGCGCTCCCGAGGGCTGGCCGCCAAGGACCTCAAGGGTGACAAGAAGCTCAACCTGCGCGTTCACGGCCGCACCGGCCAGCCGTGCCGGGTCTGCGGCGCCACGATCGCCGAGGTGTCCTTCGCCGATTCGTCGCTGCAGTACTGCCCGGGCTGTCAGACCGGCGGAAAGCCACTGGCGGACCGTCGGCTGTCGCGCCTGCTGAAGTAGCGCAGGCACCGTTCGGGCGGAGGTAACGGTCCGGTTTCGCCCGTGAACGCGGCCCGGCCCGCGTCCGGGCAGCGGCTAGCCTGTGCTCACCGGACCTGTCCCGGTGCCCTCAGACCAGGAGTAACCCCATGCTGGACGTCGGAGAACAATCGCGTCTTCGCGTTGTCCTGGCCGCGGCATGGACGCGTAACCCGCGACTCGGCGTTGGCCTGATCACCATGAGTGCCTTGGTCACGATTCTGATCGCCTTCACCGGCCCCTCTCCGGTGGCCCTCACCCTTGGCCCGCGCACCTCGATGCTGCCTCCGTGGTATCTCCCGGTCAGCATGAGCGGCCTGAGCGAGTGGGTGGTGGTGCCCCTGTTGTGGCTGGGCCTCGCCTTGGGTGCGCTGGGCTTGTGGATCGCCTGGCGGGCCGTGGGCGAGGGCTGGCGTCCGAACAACCGCAGGCTGTTCGCCCTGGGAGCCGGGCTCAGCACCCTGACCGCGCTGGTGCCCCCGCTGACGTCGGCTGACGTGCTGATGTACGCCGCCTACGGGAGGCTGCAGATCCTCGGGCTCGACCCGTACGACATCACCCCTGCGACCATCTTCCGGGAGCAGTTCGATCCCGTCCTGATCTGGACGGAACGGCCCTGGCAGGACACCCCCAGCGTCTACGGGCCGGTCGCCTCGGCAAGCCAATGGCTGGCCGCCTGGCTTGGCGGGCCGAACATGCACGACATCGTGTTCTGGTTGCAGATGCTGGCGCTGATCCCGTTCCTGGTGATCGGTGCCCTCGTGGTGAAGCTGGCCCACGCCGATCACCTGGTCCAGACCCGAGCGGTGCTGTTCACCGTGCTCAACCCGATCATGATCTGGTCGGTGATCGCCGGTGCCCACAATGAGGCGTTCACCCTGGTGTTCGCCGTGGTGGGGCTGTGGTTCCTGCGCAAGCACCCGTTCGTGGCGGGCCTGGGGATCGGCCTGGCAGGCACGATCAAGGTGTCACTGGTGTTCTACGGCATGGCCATGGCGTGGGGGTATCGCCGCGACTGGCGCAAACTGGCCGGCCTGGTCCTTGGCGCAGCCTTGCCGCTGGCGATCGCCTACGGCTTGTGGGTGCCCCGCGCCCTGTTCGCCGCGGGACGCAACACCGGCTACATCTCGGCCGGCTCGTGGGCGCCGCCGTTCTTCACCGCGCTCAACTGGGTGATGCCCGACTACATCGCTCGGTCCATCATCGGCTGGGTGGGGTGGGGCGGCATGGTCGCCATCGCCTGGATGCTGTCCCGAGTGTTGCCCTGGACTCCGGTGCCCGGTGCGGATCCTTCCATCGACCCCACCCAGGAGCCGCTGACCGTCGCCGTCCGGACGGCCGCGATCCTCACGGCGTCCTGGCTCATCACCTCGCCCTACACGCTGAGCTGGTACGACCTGACCACCTGGGTTCCGCTCGCCCTGCTGGCGGCCAGCCGACTGGATGCGCTGATGATGTGGCGTGGGATGTGGCTCTCGGTGGCTTATGTGACCGGCCGCTCGGTGCAGTTCAGCGACGCGATGCAGACCATCGCCTTCGTGGTGCGGGACGTGCTGTGCAGCGGCGCCCAGTTGCTGGTCATCGTGGTGATCGTCAGGTGGTGGTGGCGGGAAGGACACGAGTTGCCGTCGCTGACGCTGTGGCGGCGGCGCTGGCATGCGATGCGGCACGCCAAACTACCCACGGCCAGCTGATCCCCACTCCCGCCTGCCCGTCCCTGGGCAGGCGGGAGCACTACGCTGAGCCCCGTGCTCGGATACTTCGGACCCGTCGGAACCTTCACCCACCAGGCGCTGTTGAGCTTCAGCGACGAGGCGGCCGTGCCGTTCGACACCGTGGGCGAGGCACTGGACGCCGTCCGAGCGGGCGCCGTCGAGGCGGCACTCGTGCCGATCGAGAACTCGGTCGAGGGCGGCGTCACCGTCACCCTCGACAACCTTTCCACCGGCAGGCGGCTGATGATCGTCCGCGAGGTGCTGCTGCCGGTGCAGTTCAACCTGTACGCCCGCCCGGGGACGTCCCTGGCAGAGGTGCGCCGGGTGCTGACCCACCCGCACGCCGCTGCGCAGGTGCGGGGCTGGTTGGCCAGCCACCTCCCGCTGGCGGGGATCACCGAGGGCGGCTCGACGGCGGCCGCGGCCCGGGAGGTGAGCGACCCGACCTCGCGTTACGACGCCGCGGTCTGCGCCCAGGTGGCCGGCGAGACGTATGGTCTGGAGGCGGTGGCCACCGGAATCGCGGACAACCCGTCCGCGGTCACCCGGTTCGTCCTGGTGTCGAGGCCTGCGTCGCCTCCCCAGCCGACCGGCGCGGACAAGACCACCCTCGTGGCGTTCATGCACGCCGACCGTCCGGGCGCGCTGCTGGAGATTCTCGAGCAGTTCTCCGGACGCGGGGTCAACCTGTGCCGGATCGAATCCCGTCCCACCAAGACGGGCCTGGGCAACTACTGCTTCTCGATCGACGCGGAAGGGCACCTGCGTGATCCCCGGCTGGCCGAGGCGCTGGCCGGCCTGCACCGGATCTGCGAGGACGTCATCTTCCTCGGCTCCTATCCGCGGGCCGACGGGGTGCGCCCCACGATCGCTTGGGGCTTCACCGATGACGACTTCCGGTTGGCCAAGGAGTGGTACGCCACTCTGGTGAACCCGGACGACGACTGACCCGGATCACGGTCGCGCGCTAGGCTCTGGGACCGTGATCGACCCGAAGCTGCTGCGCACCGACCCTGACCGCGTCCGACGTTCCCAGGAGGCCCGCGGGGAGTCGGTGTCGCTGGTCCACGACCTGGTGGCGGCGGACGTGGCACGGCGTGCGGCGATCGCTGCGTTCGAGGCCCTGCGCGCCGAACAGAAGAGTGCCGGCAAGCAGGTGGCGAAGGCCCAGGGGGACGCTCGGCAGGCCCTGCTGGCCCACACCAAGGGCCTCGCGGTCGACGTCAAGGCCGCCGAAGCGGCCTCGACCGAAGCGGCGTCCCGCTTCGACGAGTTGATGGCGGCGTTGCCGAACCTGGTGTTCGAGGACGTGCCGCGGGGTGGCGAAGACGACTTCGTCGTCCTCGAAACCGTCGGGACGCCGCGCGACTTCGCCGCCGAGGGCTTCATTCCGCGTGACCACCTCGAACTCGGCGAGATGCTGGGCGCGATCGACATGGAGCGGGGCGCGAAGGTGTCGGGCTCCCGGTTCTACTTCCTCACCGGGCCGGGCGCTCAGCTCGAGCTGGCACTGATCAACCTGGCGATGAACAAGGCCATTGGCTGGGGGTTCACCCCCGTCCTGCCGCCCGCACTGGTCAAGCCGTCCGCGATGGAGGGCACCGGGTTTCTCGGCCAGGCCGCGGAGAACGTGTACCACCTGCCCGACGATGATCTCTACCTCGTCGGCACCTCCGAGGTGGCCTTGGCCGCCTACCATTCCGAAGAGATCCTCGAGGCCTCGACGCTGCCCCGCTACTACGCGGGCTACAGCCCGTGCTTCCGGCGGGAAGCGGGCTCGTACGGAAAGGACACCCGCGGCATCTTCCGGGTGCACTGGTTCGACAAGGTCGAGATGTTCGTCTACTGCGAACCCGAGCAGGCCGAGGCCGAGCACGCCCGGCTGTTGGGCTTCGAGAAGGAGTTCCTTGAGGCGCTGGAACTCCCCTTCCAGGTGCTGGACGTGGCGGCCGGCGATCTGGGCATGAGCGCGGCCCGCAAGTTCGATTGCTATTGCTGGTTACCCACCCAGAACCGTTACCGCGAAGTGACCTCGACGTCGAACTGCACCGAGTTCCAGGCCCGCCGGCTGAACATCCGGATCCGCGATGAGCAGACCGTGCGGTCGGCGGCCACGCTGAACGGCACCCTGTGCGCGATGACCCGGATCATCATCATGCTGCTCGAGAACCACCAGCAGGCCGACGGCTCCATCTACCTGCCGGCGGCCCTGCGTCCCTATCTGGGCGGCCTGGAAGCCCTGGTGCCGTCGCGCTGAACCCGTCGGCGCGGCACCCCCGCCGGTCACGCTCTGCCTCGGGGGCGGTGCGGGCGGTCAGCTAGCCTGGGTAGCTCCATGACAGAACAGAATCTGGCCTGGCGGCCACGAGCGGTGGCACTCGACATCGACGGGACGATCGTCGATCACGCGGGAGTGCTGCCCTCAGCCATCCGAGATGCGGTCGCGCGCGTCGTCGCTGCCGGCGTGCCCGTCATCCTGACGACGGGCCGCAGCTGGCACGCCACCCGTCCGATTTTCGAGGAGTTGGAGTTGCCACCCGGCCCGGCGGTCTCCTCCAACGGGGCCGTGGTGGTGCGATTCCCGCCCCTGGAACTCCAGCAGGTGTCGACCTTCGACCCGTCCGACGTGATCGAGAGAGTGCTGCGCGAGCACCCCTCCGCTTCGCTCGCGGCCGAGGTGATCGGGCAGGGGTACCGGGTCACCCGCAGGTTTCCCGAGGGCGACCTTCACGGCCACATCGAGGTGGTTTCGGTGGACGAGCTCGCCGGCAGCGACGTGACCCGCATCGTGGTGCGTGACCCGAACGCCTCCGACGGCGAGTTCATCGCGCTGGCCGAACGCCTGGGCCTGCATGGGGTCAGTTACTTCGTCGGCTGGAGCGCCTGGCTCGACATCGCCCCGGCCGGAGTGAACAAGGCGACGGCGCTGGCGGACGTGGTCGCCTCACTCGACGTGGCGGCCGCCGACGTGCTGGCGCTGGGCGACGGGCGCAACGATATCGAGATGCTGCAATGGGCCGGCCGGGGGGTTGCCCTCGGCGATTCCAGTCCGGAGGTGCTGGCCATGGCGAGGTTCGTGACGGGCTCCTTCGACGAGGGCGGCACCGTCACCGAACTGAAGCGCTGGTTCGGCTGAGTAGGCGCTCACGCCGGTGCGTGGCACCCTGGTCGACGTAACGCTGGCAACGATTCAGGTGCACGGTTGCTCACTGGACTCGTCCCAGCTTGGGAGGATCTTCGCTCCCCAGCCTGGGCGGCAGTGGGTGCGGGGTGCCGGCCACGGACTACCCTGGCTGTGGGGCTTGGTGAACACCCTCTCGGACCAGTGAATGGCAAGGGGCTGCAATGCTGCATCCGTACCTGCGTGAGCCGGACTACCTCACCATGATGAAGGACGGCACCCTCAAGCAACTCAATCCGTTCAGCGGCACCGAAGTGTGGACGGTGGCCGGCCGCGGCAACCGTCCGCTCGGGGTACAGCTTCCCGACCCCGTCCCGCTGGATCCTGCCCAGCACGGTCGCCACTGCCCGTTCTGCGAGGGGCGCTACCTGGACACCCCGCCGGAGAAGTCCCGGGTGATTCGCAACGCCGACGGCGGCTGGGAGACCCGCTACCAGACGCCCGCGGAGGCACTGAGCGAGACGACGGCGGAATTCCGCCGCGTCCCCAACCTGTTCGAGATTCTCTCCTACGACTACTGGCACGCCAACTACGGCTACGAGCTGCCCGGACGGATCCGCGATCGCAAGGAGGCCTATCTCCGTTCACCGACCGGACGGGCTCATGTGCTCGCCGTGATCCGCGGCAAGCTGAAGGCCGGCGGCAAGACGGACGCCGAGATCGACGCCCTCGGCGACGAGGGCCAACTGGAGGCGGCTTCGGGGTTCTTCGGTGGGGGCCACGACGTGATCATCGCCAGGCGCCACTTCATCGACGGCGCCACCGATAACACCCAACTCGCCGGTTCGGGAACCCTCACCACCGAGGAACACGCGGAGTTCGTCTCCTACACCGCTGAATCGGTGGCCGCCCTGTTCGACCTCAATCGGTACGCCCGCTACGTGGCGGTGTTCCAGAACTGGTTGCGCCCGGCCGGAGCATCGTTCGACCACCTGCATAAGCAACTGGTCGCCATCGACGAACGAGGGGTGCAGCACGAGCTGGCCGTGGAACGGCTGCGGACCAACCCCAACATCTTCAACGAGGTGGCGGCCAACTATGCCGCCTTCAAGAATCTCATCATCGCCGAGAATGATCACGCGCTCGCCTTCGCCGGCTTCGGGCACCGGTACCCGACCGTTGAGGTGTATTCCAAGTCCGAGAGCTGCGAGCCGTGGGAGCACTCCCCCGAGGAACTGCGCGGCATGTCGGACATGATCCACGCCATCCACGCCGCCACCGGGACGGCGATCCCCTCCAATGAGGAGTGGCACTACCGTCCGGTCGACCTGGACCTGCCGATGCCGTGGCGGGTGATGATCAAGTGGCGAGTCTCGACCGTGGCCGGCTTCGAGGGCGCCACCAAGATCTACCTCAACACCATCGACCCTTACGCGCTGCGGGACCGGATCGTCCCGACCCTGTTCCGGCTGCGCGGCGAACGCCGGATCGCCCCGCTCCACATCGCGACCGAATGTGCCTGCCGTCCGAACTCGCTGCGGTACACGAAGAAACGCTGACCTTGTCCGGCACGGTGTTCAGTTGCGTACCGAAGTCGGGCGACAACTGAACACCTTCGTCGCCCTCAGGCCTTGCTGGGGCTCTCCCACAGGTTGATGCCGCCCTCGACGGCGTACTGGTTGATGGTCGCCAGTTCCTCAGGGGTGAACGTGAGGTTGGCGACGGCGCCGGCGCTGCTTTCGAGTTGGGACGGGCTGGAGGCGCCCACCAGAGCCGAGGTCACGCGGTCGTCGCGCAGCACCCAGGCCAGTGCCAGTTGGGCCAGCGTCTGGCCGCGTCCGGCGGCCAGCTCGTTCAGGGCGCGGATATGGGCGAGGTTCTGCTCGGTCAACAGCTCCGGGGAGAGTGACTTGTCCTGGGAGGCGCGCGAGCCCGCCGGGACGCCGTTGAGGTACTTGTCGGTGAGCATTCCCTGCGCCAGCGGAGAGAACGCGATGCAGCCAAGGCCCGTGTCGCCGACCGCGTCGAGCAGGTCTTCCTCGATCCAGCGGTTCAGCATTGAGTACGAGGGCTGGTGGATCACCAGCGGGGTGCCCAACTGCCTGGCGATCTCGACCGCTTCGCGCGTCCGCGCCCCGGAATAGGACGAGATGCCGACGTACAGCGCCTTGCCCTGCCGGACGGCCGCGTCGAGGGCCAGCATGGTCTCTTCGACCGGCGTGGTCGGGTCGAAGTGGTGGTGGTAGAAGATGTCGACGTAGTCGAGGCCCATTCGCGCCAGGGACTGATCGAGCGAGGACAGCAGGTACTTCCGCGAGCCGAGGTCGCCGTACGGGCCGGGCCACATGTCCCAGCCGGCCTTGGAGCTGATCACCAGTTCGTCACGCAAGGAGGCGAAAGACTCCTTCAGGTGCCGTCCGAAGTTGGTTTCCGCCGAGCCGTAGGGCGGTCCGTAGTTGTTGGCCAGGTCGAAGTGCGTGATGCCCAGGTCGAAGGCGCGGCGCAGGGTGGCACGCTGGGTAGCGAACGGGGTGTCGTCGCCGAAGTTGTGCCACAGCCCGAGCGAGATCGCCGGAAGCTTCAGGCCGGAGCGGCCGACCGGGCGGTAGGGCATCCGTGTGTCGTAGCGGGCGGGATCAGGGTGGAACTCGTCAAGAATCGGCATCGGGCAGCCCTTTCGGATCTGGTTCACGGCTCTTCGTCGATCCTAGGCCGCAGCGTCGGCGCGCGGGCGGCGGGAGCGACGCGGGTTCAGCACTCGATGACGTTCACCGCGAGGCCGCCGCGCGAGGTCTCCTTGTACTTCGCGCTCATGTCCGCCCCGGTCTGCCGCATGGTGGCCACCACCTTGTCGAACGAGACGATGTGACGGCCGTCGCCGCGCAGCGCCATCCCGGCGGCGGCCATCGAGCAGGCGGCCCCGATCTCGCCCTGGCAGCCCACCTCGGCGCCGCTGATCGAGGCGGTCTCCTTGATGATGACCCCGATGGCTCCGGCGGTCAGCAGGAACCGGAGCACCCCGTCGTCCCGCGCGCCCGGGACGAACCGGCGGAAGTACATCAACACGGCGGGGATGACGCCCGCGGCCCCGTTGGTGGGCGCGGTGACCACTCGTCCGCCGGCGGCGTTCTCTTCGTTGACGGCCAGGGCGTAGAGGGTGATCCAGTCCATCCCGCGCAGCGGGTCGGTGGAGTCGGCCTCCACCTGCAGCTGGTGCAACAGGGCTGGGGCGCGGCGCGGCACCTTCAACCCCCCGGGCAGGACGCCCTCCGTGGTCATGCCGCGGTGGATGCAGTCCTGCATCACCGACCACAGCTGCAGCAGCCCGGAGTCGATCTCGTCGTCGGTGCTCCAGGTGCGTTCGTTCTCTCGCATCAGCCTGCCGATCGAGAACCCGGTCTCGGCGCAGTGGGCCAGCAGCTGGGCGCCGGTGCTGAACGGGTAAGGCAGGGGGCTGGCATCGGTCACGATGCGATCGGCCCCCACCAGGTTCTCGTCGGCGACGAAGCCGCCGCCCACCGAGTAGTAAGTGCGGCGGCTGAGTTCGGTGCCGTCCGCGTCCCTGGCGGTGAACAGCATCCCGTTGGAATGGGCGGGCAGCGACCGGCGACGGCGCAGCACGACGTCGTGCTCGAGGTCGAAGTCGATCTCTGGACCACCCGGCAACGACAAGCGCCGCGTTTGCCGGACCTGCTCGATGACGCTCTGGCAGCGCCGCGGGTCGACGGTTTCGGGGTCGTTCCCCAACAGTCCGAGCACCACGGCCCCGACGCTGCCGTGGCCCCGGCCGGTGGCGCCGAGCGAGCCGAACAGCTCCACGGTGAGCCAGTGGATTCGTCCGAGGACGCCCGAGTCTGCGGCGGCGGCGATGAAGCTCGCGGCCGCCCGCATCGGTCCCACGGTGTGGGAGGAGGAGGGTCCGATACCGACCCGGAACACGTCGAAGACGCTGAGCGCCATGCCGACGACACTATCCCGGAGCCGCCTGCCGCAGGGCCGCCGAAGGCGGCGGCGCTGGAGCCGTGACTATCACGTCATCTCATGCGACTGATAGCATGTGACTCATGAGCGTGGGTGCGATGGACGACCTGGCCGGGGTGCTCGCCCGTCACGGTGTGCCGATGAGCAGCAGCGAGGTGGTGGCCAGTCTCGATGCCGCCTTCGCCGAGGTGAGTCGTGCTGGGGCAGCGCCGCTGAGCGCCTCCGAGACCGAATTCCTGCGCGCCCACGGTGGGCCACGGGCGTCCGAGGTCCTCGACCAGTGGGATCCGGCGGCCGAAGACGTGGCCCAGGCCCGGGCAGCTGTCCGGCGGGTTGCTGCCGCCGCGCAGGCCACCATGAGCATCGCCGAGGCCGCCTTGCTGCTCGGCGTTGACCGGTCGCGGATCTCCCATCGCCTGGCTCAGGGCAGCCTGTGGGCCTTCAGCGTGGGCCGGACCCGCCGGATCCCCCGCTGGCAGTTCACGACCGACGGCCGCCTGCTACCCGGCCTGGCCGTGGTGGTGGCTAGCATCCCTGACGGCCTGGCGCCGCGGAGCGTCGAGGCGTTCATCACCACACCGCAGCCCGAACTCGACGGACGCACCCCCGCCGTCCACCTCGCCGACGGGGGCGACCCGCGTCCGGTTGCCGGGCTGCTGGCCGACCTGGGAGTCTGGTGAACCCGACGGCCAAGCCCAAGGTGCCCCGGACGCCCCCGGCAGCCTTGCAGCGTGAGCCCGGGGACGTGCTCACGGTGGCGCCGCGGTTGTGGCGCATCCATCGCACGCGCGGTGCCCATGTGATTCCCTGGAACGAGCTGCGACGGTACGGACCGCTGCCGTCGATGCGGTTCGACCCGCACCCGCCGCCACTGGGCGAGCACGACGAAGGGGTGCTGTACGCCGCGACCAGCCTCAGCACCGCGCTGGCCGAGACCTTCCAGACCACGCGGTTGATCGACACGGTGAGCTACCAGCCGCAGCTGACCGTCTGGACGCCCAGCAGGCCGCTGAGGCTGCTCGACCTGACCGGCACCTGGGCCCTGCGCAACCAGGCTGCCCACGCGCTGAGCTCGGCGCCGCGAGTCGTGTGCAGGGCCTGGGCCCGCGCGATTCGGGCCACGTGGGTTGACCTTGATGGCCTGTGGGTGGCGTCGACCATGACCGGCGAGCCGAACGTGGCGCTGTGGAATCCAGCCCGCGCGGCGCTGCCGAGTGCTCCAGAGTTCTCGCGTCCGTTGGCGGACCCCACCGTGCGTGCCATCATCGCCCGGGTCGCCGCGACCGACCTCTCCTACGAGCTGGACTGACCCGGGCCGGCTCGGCTTCACCCGCCGAGGATCTGCCGACTGGCCTGCAGGAGAGCCGCAGCCGTTTCCGGACGGTGGGGCTGCCCGAGCGCCTGCACCGTGGCGATCAGGACCGCCGCCCGGGCCGGCAGGTTCAGCGCCGGCCACGGGTCGCCGTCGGCCGGGACGGCAGGACCACCCGCCTCGCGGTACGCGGTCAGCAGGGTCACCCACGACTCGTCGTCCAGCAGCCCGGTCGCCCAGAAGCCCGCGGGCCGAGCCAGATCCCAGGCCGGGTCGCCCACGCCGAAGTCGTCCACGTCGATGAGCTTCCAGCGGCGACGCAGCACGGTGTGGCCGAGTTGGCCGAGATGCCAGTCGCCGTGCACCCAGTGCAGGCGGGGGGAGTGCTGCAGGCGTTCGCTCAGTGCGTCGCCACGGTCGATCAGCCAGCCGAGCTCCGGATCGTCCCACCGTCTCAACCGATCGAGAGCCCGGGCCAGCCGATCCGGACCACCCTGGCGCGGCGGGTCGCCTCGGAGCACGGCCCGGTGCAGGCGTGCCAGCAGGGCGGCCGCCTCGGCCCACGGTGGACGGTCGATCGACGACAACACGGTGACCCGCGGCCACAACGTCCCCAGCCTGCCGCCGGGGGCGGCGAACGGTCGGTACACCAGGGGCTGCACCCAGCAGGGCTCGGTGTCGGGGCCGGCCATCAGGTGCAGCCGCCGGGTCAGGGCGGACGGGTCGGCGTGCTCGGCGTGGATCTTCACCACGACGCCGGCACACAAATAGACCTGCGCCTGCTCGGGCGGGACCGGACGGGTTGGCAGGCTCCCGGTGGCCAGCACGACGACGGGAGTGGTGGCGCTGACCCGAGGGTCCTGGCTGCTGGCGACCTCACGCACCCAGCGCGCGATCTCGGGGGCGACCGGAGTCCGGTGACTGGCCGTCGGCGACGAATCGGGAGCGCGCGAGGGCATGAGTGTCGCCTACCCCCGTCCTGCGTCACGAATCGGCCGCTGCGGCCGTGCTGAACAGCTCGATCACAACCTCCACCAGCCTACTGGCCGGGGGTCGGCGAGTGACCCTGGTCAGCTCACCGGCACCGACTCCTGGTGTTGGTGCGAGCGGGCGCGGAGCTGGCGCACCTCCGGGAAGGCGAGGGCGAACACGGTGGTCGAGGCGGTGATCAGGCCGACCGCGATGAGGCAGGCATGAACGCCGAAGAGCAATGTCGCCGGTCCGGCGAGCAACAGTCCGACGGGGGCCAGCATCAGCGATCCAAGCGCGTCGTAGGAGGCGACCCGAGCCAGCGACTCCGGTGGAACCTCGTTCTGCATGGTGGTCATCCACCAGACGCCGAACAGGTCGAAACCGATGCCCATCGCGAAGGCCGCCACGGCGATCGTCCACAATGGCGCGCTGGTGCCGAGCAGCAGCGCGGGCAACCCAGCGGTGAAGGTGAGCAGGGTCGCCGCCAGGATCGGACGGTGGGGACGCCACACCATGGACAGTCCGACCCCGACGATCGCCCCCAACGCTTCGGCCGCGAGGATCGTCGTCCAGGCCGCGGCGCCACCCAGTTCGGCGTCGGCGACCACCGGACCCAGCACCCCGTGGGAGGCCTGCAGTGCCATGATCAGCACCGACCACTGCAGCACGACCACCCACAGCCATTGCCGGGAACTGAACTCGCCCCACCCTTCGACCAGCTGCCGCAGCGGACTGACGGAGGCATCGGCCAGGGTGCCGACGACGCGCGGCAGGCCGAGCACGAGGCCGCCTGCCAGCAGGTACATCGCTCCCGCGGTGATCATCGCCCAGCCGCCGCCCAGCCACAGCAC
>JBAVKY010000254.1:0-5782 GCA_049688555.1 Propionicimonas sp. | reverse complement strand
CGCCAATACCGTCCCCAGCGTGCCCACGGCGAAGGAGCATGAGTGATGAGCGTCGCAGCTCGTACCGTCCTTGACGCAGCCTTGCCCAAGGCCGAGAAGCGGCAGTGGGGCGCGCTGTTCCTGAAGTTGCTGACCACCACAGACCACAAGCTGCTCGGCAACATGTACTTCGTCACCTCGCTGGCCTACTTCGGCATCGCCGGCCTCATGGCACTGGTGATTCGCGCCGAGCTGGCCTTCCCTGGCCTGCAGTACGTCCACTACGAGACGTTCAACCAGCTCTTCACGATGCACGGCACGCTGATGCTGCTGATGTTCGCGACCCCAATGTTCGTCGCCTTCGCCAACGCGATCATGCCGTTGCAGATCGGCGCTCCCGACGTCGCCTTCCCGAAGCTGAACGCTTTCAGCTACTGGTTGTACCTGTTCGGCTCGATCATCGCCTGCAGCGGGTTCTTCACCAAGGAGGGTGCGGCAAGCTTCGGCTGGTTCGCCTACGCACCCCTGTCGAACGCCATCAACTCACCAGGCGTCGGTGGTGACCTATGGGTGATGGGTCTGTACGTGATGGGCCTGTCGACGATCCTCGGGGCCGTCAACTTCGTCACCACCATCGTGACGATGCGTGCCCCCGGCATGACCATGTTCCGGATGCCCATCTTCACGTGGAACATCCTGGTGACGTCGATCATGATCCTGATCTGCTTCCCGGTGCTCGCCGCAGGGCTGCTCGTCCTCGAAGCCGACCGGAGCCTGGGGACGCATATCCTCGACCCCGCGACCGGTGGGGCGATCCTGTGGCAGCACCTCTTCTGGTTCTTCGGCCACCCAGAGGTCTACATCATCGCGTTGCCGTTCTTCGGCATCATCACCGAGGTGCTTCCGGTCTTCAGCCGCAAGCCCGTCTTCGGTTACATCGGCCTGGTCGCGGCGACCCTCAGCATCGGGGCACTCTCGATCGCCGTGTGGGCCCACCACATGTTCGTGACCGGAGCAGTGAACCTGCCCTTCTTCTCCTTCATGACCTTCATGATCGCGGTACCGACCGGGGTGAAGTTCTTCAACTGGATCGGGACGATGTGGGGTGGCTCGTTGAGTTTCGATACCCCGATGCTGTGGGCACTCGGCTTTCTGACCACCTTCCTGTTCGGCGGACTGACCGGCATCATGCTGGCCTCCCCACCCATCGACTTCCAAGTGTCCGATACCTACTTCGTGGTGGCGCACTTCCACTATGTGCTCTTCGGTACCGTGGTCTTCGCGATGTTCGCCGGCTTCTACTACTGGTGGCCGAAGTTGAACGGCCGGATGCTGAACGAACGGCTCGGCAAGCTGCACTTCTGGTTGTTGTTCGTCGGGTTCCACCTCACCTTCCTGGTGCAGCACTGGCTGGGTGTCGAAGGCATGCAGCGACGGATCGCGGACTACCTTCCTGGCGAAGGTTTCACCTTCCTCAATCAGCTGTCCACCGTTGGTGCGTTCCTGCTCGGCATCTCGATGCTGCCGTTCTTCTGGAACGTGTGGATCTCGCGGAACGCCCCCAAGGTCGAGATGGACGATCCATGGGGTTGGGGACGGTCGCTGGAATGGGCGACCTCAAGCCCGCCGCCACGTTTCAACTTCACCCGGTTGCCGCGGATCCGCTCCGAGTCGCCGGTGTTCGACCTCAACCATCCGGAGATCGACGAGCCGGTCAACCCCGTCCGGGAAGCCCTGGATTCGGCAGGCGCCCGTGAGGAGATCACGCGATGAAAGTGGAATCCTGGATCTTCATCTTCATCGGGGTCTTCCTCGGGGTTGTCACCACGGTCTACTGGTTCACCGCGCACGAGATCATCGGCACGATGGCACTGCTACTGAGCACGGCGTTCGCGGGCATGGTGTCGGTCTACTTCGTCATCCAGTCCCGCAAGATGGACGCGCGTTTGGAGGATCGGAAGGACGCGGACATCATCGAGGGTGCCGGTGAGCTCGGGTTCTTCCCGCCGTCGAGCATCTGGCCGTTCTGGTGCGCGGTGGTGCTTTCGGTCATGGCCCTCGGGCCGGTCTACGGCTGGTGGCTGTCGTTGCTGGGTGGCGCGTTCGGAATCTGGGCGCTCACGGGCTGGGCCTACGAGTACTACCGGGGGCATTACCAGCACTGAAAACGGCGGCTGGCAGCCTGACTGCGGGCCAGAGGCGAGACGGGGGACTCCCAGCTGATGTTCATGGGGCACGTGTGGCGGCTGTTCAAGCGGCTCCTCGTGGTGTCGATCACCCTCCTGCTGGTCATCATGGTGGCCGTCGCCATCTTGGCGTTCACCCCTATCCTCGACGCCTCCCTGAAGCCACGGCCAGCCCCGTTGACTTCCTACTCGACCGCGGCCTGGCAGATCGACAAGACCCTGGCGGAGGAAACCGAGCTTCCGCTGCTCGCGAAGGGCGGCAGCATCGCTCTGCTCACCGGAGCCAGGACACCAATCGCGGTGGTCATCTTCCACGGCTACACCAATACCCCCGATGAGTTCCGGGTCCTGGCCAAGGCCTATCGGGACCAGGGCTACAACGTCTGGGTGCCGCGCTGGCCGCACCACGGCTTGGCCGACAAGATGACCAGCGACTTCTCCCTGATCACCTCCGAGGAGTTGCGGGTCTTCGCCGACCGCTCGATCGACATCGCCGCCGGGTTGGGTGACGAGGTCATGACCATGGGCATCTCCGGCGGTGGCACCCTGGCCATGTGGTCGGGCCTGGAGCGCCGTGAGGTCACCAGGACAGTGATGATCTCCCCGCTGTTGAGCCCCGGCGGGTTTCCCCGCTGGGCCGTCCCACCGCTGGCCCGGGTTCTGAGGGTCTCGCCGGTGGACTTCTACCGTTGGTGGGCGCCGGAGAAGGCCGAGGCGAACGTGGCCGGAATGATCTACCCGCGGTATTCGCTGAAGGGCATCGCGGCGCTGCTGGAGCTGCGCGTGTGGACCGAGAGTCGCCTCGAACATGAGACGTACCCGGTGGACGGTTCGATCCTCTTGCTGGGCAATGATGGCGATCCCAGCATCGATCACGAGTTCAACGAGGCCTTCGCCGCCCGTCTGGTGCCACCGGAGCGGCTGAGCCTGTTCCGGATCCCTGCCAGCGCAGGACTCAGCCATGACATCGTCTGCCCCGACCCTGAGCTCGCCAGCGACGCTCAGGTCACCGAGGCTTACCGTCAGCTTTCAATGGCACTCGAGCTCAAACTGCCAGACCCGCTGGCCACCCGCTGAGCCTCACCAGCTGGCGTGCAGCGGCCGGCCCTCCTCATAGCCCGAACGCGACTGGAAGCCGACGATGGCGAGGTTGTTGAATTCAGCGAGGGTTCGGGCTCCGGCGTAGGTGCACGAGCTCCGGACGCCAGAGACGATGAAGTCGATCAGGTCCTCCACCCCAGGACGCGCGGGATCGAGATACATCCGCGAGCTCGAGATGCCCTCTTCGAACAGGGTGGCGCGCGCCCTGTCGAAGGCGGACTGCGTCCGCGTCCGGGCCCGGACGGCCCTGGCCGAAGCCATTCCGAACGATTCCTTGTAGGGCCGCCCGTCCGAACCGACCAGGAGGTCGCCGGTCGACTCGAACGTCCCGGCGAACCACGAGCCGATCATCACCGCGCCCGCCCCGGCGGCCAGCGCCAAGGCCACGTCCCGGGGGTGACGAACGCCGCCGTCAGCCCAGATCGCCTTGCCGGCGTCTCTGGCCTCCTCGGCGCACTCCAGAACGGCCGAGAACTGGGGACGGCCCACGCCGGTCTGCATCCGCGTGGTGCACATCGCTCCGGGACCTACCCCGACCTTGACCACGTCGGCGCCCGCCTCGACGAGGTCAGCGACACCGTCCGCGGTCACCACATTGCCAGCCACGATCGGGACCCGGTGCCCCTCACTGGCCATGACTGCCCGGCAGCGAGCCACAGCGGCCAGCATCCGCTCCTGATGGCCGTGGGCGGTGTCCATGACCAGCACATCGGCGCCTGCGGTGAGCAGGGCGGTGGCCCTTGCCTCCACGTCTCCGGAGATCCCCACGGCAACACCGATTCTCAAGCGACCGGCGGAATCCACTGCCGGAGGGTAGAGGGCAGTTCGCAGTGCGCCCCTTGCCGTCGTGAGGCCGATCAGCTTGCCGTTCTGGTCGGTGGCCAGTGCGACCTTGTGCCGACTGGCGGACAACAGGTCGAACACCTGGGTCGGCGACGCGTCCGGAGCGACCAGGGTGAGATCGCTGCTCATCGCCTCATGCACCTGTGCGAACCGGTCGAAACCCTCGGCGTCATTGGCTGACATGGTGCCAACCGGTACGCCGTCCTCGACGGCGACGACCAGACCGTGAGCCCGCTTCGGCAGCAAGGCCAGCGCCTCACCGATGGTGGAACCCGGGTGCACCGTGACCGGGGTGTCGAAGACAGTGTGCGCCGCCTTCACCTTGGCGATGGTGCTGGCCACGATGGCAGTCGGCAGGTCTTGGGGGATGATGGCGATCCCGCCGCGGCGGGCAACCGTCTCAGCCATCCGGCGGCCCGAGATCGCGGTCATGTTGGCGACCACCAGCGGCAGCGGGAGCGCCAAGCCGTCGGTGGAGGTCAGGTTGACGTCAAGTCGAGACGTGACCGAGGAACGCCGCGGGGCCATGAACACATCGTCGTAGGTGAGGTCATGGTTCGGTTTTGGTGTCAGGAAACGCACCGCTCAAGGCTACCCCCGGGGTGGCTCAGCCGTGGATGAGCACCAGCCCAGGTTCGCCGGCAGCAGTCTGGGGTCCGTGCCCGAGTGGACGGAACCCCATCCGGCGGTAGAGCCGGCGGGCCGGAGAGTCGGCGTCGGCGGTCAGCACCCAATGGACGGGCGATCCCGAGGCGATCAGCAGACGCTTGAGAGTCTCGAACCCCAGGCCCTGTCGGGTGAAGCTGGGGTGCACCACGAGCAGCGCAATGGCGCAGGATCCCTCTAGGTCGTCGGCGGATTCCCCCAGCCTGGCGAAGAGGTCGAGCGCCCATTCATCGGACTGTTCCTGCCACGACCAGCGGTGTCCGTAGGCGAAGCCGACCAGTTCGCCGATCTCGATGGCCGCGACCGCGAGCGTGTCCGAGCGGTCCAGGGCCAGGTCGTACAAGCTTGCGAAGAGGGCCGCCGCCTCTGGTGGCTCCGCCGACGGCCCGCTGGCCGACGCGATCGAATAGAGGGCTTCGACAGCCTCCGGCGCGGGGAAGGACGCCCCCTGACGAAGGACTTCGATGACCGGGGTCAGTGTCCTTCACCCTTGCTAGAGGTTGCGCCGGAAAGCTCGCCGGCGGCCGTCCCAGACGAGAGGGCCTCGGAATCCCCGTGATGTGCCGCCTCGGCGATGTCGCCGACGGTGGGCTTGGCGATCGTCCCGTCGGCGTACCACTGGGACAGCTTGACCCGCAGGCCGCCGACCTTCTTGCCTTTGCGGCGGACGCCCCGTGCGTCGGTGTCGACGCTGGGGGTCAGCGCGGCGGGCTGGTGGTGCTGAGTGAGCACGAACGCCTCGTCGTGTTCCAGGGGCACGTGGGCCTCGGTGTAACCGCCTTCCGGAGTGCGCACCAGGATGCCGCTCTCGCTGCCGTGCAGCACCCGTTCGCGATCCTTGCGCTGCAGCGACAAGCAGAGCCGCTTGGTGAGGATGAAGGCGATCACCGGGGCCACGAACACGGCGACCCGCATGATCAGGGTGACGTCGTTCAGCGAAACCCCGAACTGGGTCGCCAGGATGTCATTTCCGCCGGAGAGCCAGAACATGGCGTAGACGGTCATAC
>JBAVKY010000253.1:0-1623 GCA_049688555.1 Propionicimonas sp. | reverse complement strand
GGTCAAGGAAGAGGTCGATTGGCTCGACCTGCAATGTCACCCGAGGAGCCTAGCCGGGGGTTGTGACAGTACCGGGACCTACCTGCAGCAACTGCTGTGGACGGGCTCTCTCAACCGGTGAATCCGGCCGAGAAGGCCTGCTCGGCTTCCAGGGTCTTGACCGTCTCCTTCACCGCCGTGTCCTCGAACTTCCCGCCCACCAACGGGATGCTGGACTTGAAGGTGGCCTGCAGGACCAGGTCCGTGGTCTGTGCGTCGGGCACCAACGTAAGCGTGCCGTTCATGGCCAGGGGGGCGCCGACGAACTCGGTAATGAGCTCCGCCTCCCGCCCGCCATCGGGACCCGGAGCGGACCAGTTGACGCGCTCGATCACGTGGGCGGTCTCACCGATGACCTTCTTCACGGCACTGGGGACGCCGGCAGCGGGGTTGTCGCGCTCAAGGACGAGCTTGGCTGAGCCGTCCTCGGCTTGGTCGATGGTGACCTCGATGTTGGTCGCACCACAGTCGGCCAGGCGACCCTGCTGGTAGGCCGGGTTCGTGATGTCCGACCAAGCCGCTGCCACCGGCTTCGGGTAGGTGATCGTGTGGTTCAGGGTCTTGGCCATTGCGGTTCCTCTCGTGGCTGCTGCCCACCGGGTGGGGGTCTCAGGCCTCTGTGTGGCCCTCAGCCAGCCACTCCGGGGAGATGCCCTCCTCCTTGTTCAGGGCGCGCAGGAACTGCTCCCCAGCTACCCCCTCGAGCTTGCCGCCGATCAGCGGCACTGATGCCTTGGCCACAATGCGGGCCTTCACCACCGAGCCGGAGGCCTCTGGCTCAAGGTGCATGGAGCCGTTGATGAACATTGGGGCGTTGCCAAAGGTGGCACTGACCTCCGCGACCCGGGACCCGTCGGCCTTCTTCGGCCCCCAGCGGTGCACCTCGTCGATCTGGATGGTCTCGCCCACGATGCTGCGGGCAGCAGCGGGGATCTTCGCGGGCAGCCTGCGTGAGGAACTGACCACGATGTCCTTGCCCTCGGACTTCACGTCGACCTTGATATCGGTGCCGCCCATGTGGGAGTGCTTCCACTGTACGTACAGCGGGTCGGTGATCATCTCGAAGATCTTCTCTGGCTTGGCCGGGAATCGCATGGTTCCCTCGAACTCGGTGGCCATTCGGTGCTCCTGAGGTAGGCGAAGGGTGCCAGCATAGAGCCAAACTGAGGAGCGAGGCGTGGGCTTGGAAGACGGCTTGGGCTGGCAGCCCGGCGACGATGAGCAACTGGCAGAGCTGTTCTACAGGCATGTCGACCCGTCCGACGTGGCCGATCGGGACCCGGCTGCCCTGGTCGGCTGCGTCCGCAATCTCCTTGCCAATGGCGCCGTGCGCGCGGCGGACAAGTCTGTCGTGGTGGCCTCCAACCCCTCGCTGGCCGGGCAGGGCTGGTCGTTGGGGCGCACGGTCATAAACATCATCACTGAAGACCGCCCCTTCCTGGTGGACTCCGTGGCCTCGGAGCTCACCCGGCTCGAGGTCGGGATCCACATGCTCACCCACCCGGTCGTTGCCGTCACGCGGGATGCCGCGGGGCGGTTGCTCGACATCTCCGCCCCGGCCACGGGCGACCCGGACTCCCCAGC
>JBAVKY010000252.1:0-3155 GCA_049688555.1 Propionicimonas sp. | reverse complement strand
GGGTACGTCCGACGTCGTGCGGAGCGTGACATTGCCCGCCGCGACGATCTTGGCGCCGGCGCCGAGGGTGGCTTGGGTGTCCCAGGCCGCGGCCGAGGTCATGCTGGCATCGGCGAGGCCGATCCCGCCCTTGGCCTTCGCCTTGGCGCTGCCTTCGGTCGAATGCTGCGACTCGGCGGTGATGGTGACGTTGCCGCCCGCCCCGACGGTCGTCCCGTCAGCGAGGTAGGCCTTCGTGGTCGAGGACTGCGAGGTCGTCGCGGTGGCGTCCCCGGTGCCGATGAACCCGCCGGTGTCGTTCGACGCCGTCGCCCGGGCGTTGGTCTCCGACTGGGCGGAGATGGCCACGTCGCCCGTCGTGGTCAGCGAATCGGAACCGATGTAGGCGGTCACGGTGGCGGTGGACGTCGAGGTCGAGGTGTTCGTGTTCGCGGCGTAGAAAGCGCCGCCGGAGCCGTTCGCCTTCGCGGTGGAGAAGCCGTCGCCGGGAGGAGGCAGCAACACGGCGAGCGAAACGCCGCCGGGGCCTACGACGGTCTGTGACCCATAGGTCGTGTCGATGACCGACGACGTGAGGTTCAGCCTGAGCTGGTGCTGGCCGGACGAGGCGGACAGATCCGCGAACTGCGGGCCGATCCAGTGATCCGTGGTGGACGTGAGGCCGGACGCGGAGAGGGTGATCGGGGTCGTGCCTGCCGCCGTCGCTGTCAGCTGGAACCTGCCGGACGCAGCGTCGTACGGGATGACGTAGTAGGTCTTGCCGTCATCCAGTCCGCCGATCTCGCCGTCCCCGGCCCGGATGAGCCCGTGCAGGTCCTCGCTGTTCGCTGCCGGCGACAGCACTATCGGGTCGCGACCCTTAACGACCGTTCCGGCATGGGTTGCGTTGTCCACGCCTGAGAAGGGGTCACCCGGAAGGTAGAGGGTCGTGCCGCTGATGCTGGAGATCGTGTAGGTCCCGTTGTGGGAGCCGGCGCCGCTGACCACGATGGGCTGGAGGTTGACGAACCCGAAGGACGTCCAGTTCAGGCCGGTCAGCTTCGCGGCTTGCGTGATGTTGCCGTCATTGTCCTTCACAGCCTTGGTGAAGGTGACCGAGCCGCTCGCGTAGGTGCGCAGCTGCACCTGGTAGGCGTCCAGGCGATCGACCTCGTACACCGTGCCGTCGATGAGGCCGCCGATGACGGTGCCGTCCACGCTGTAGCGGACGAGCGTGCCGTCGGTGAAGCCGTGGGCGATGCCGTTGCCATCCGCGTCGAAGAAGTAGATGTTGTTCGTCGCGGGGTCGAGGGTGACGACCTCGCCGTCCTGGTGCGGAACCACGTTGACCTGTCCGGCGAGGAAGGTCGTCGGATCCGGGGCCACGTACGTCACCGCCTGGTGATCGGTGAAGCCGTTGCCCGCGATGGTGATGACCGTGAGGTTGCCGTTGGCGTCAGTCGAGAGATTCCCCGGCTCGAACTTCTTGAGGAACGCGCCCGCGACATCCAGCTGGATGGTGCGCTCGTCGACGACGTGCACCGTGTAGGCCTGCCCGGCGGTAAGTCCACCGACGAGGACGAGCGGGTCGTCTGGGCGGTAGACGACACTCTCACCTTCGACCAGGTTGTGGGGCAGGGCGAAGCTGATCAGCTCACGGGTCGCGTCGATGTCGGCGGCGTTGAACGACGCGCCGAGGGCGAAGCGGTCTTCGTCGAGCGCCCCGCCGCTCCCGGTCACGTTGAGGACGTTGTACTGCCGGGCGTCGGTGGTGCCGGCGTAGGTGATAGCCAGGCCGCCGATGACCAGGTTGCACGTCCCGCTGAGGTTGCAGCCGTTCCGGTACTCGATGACGTCGCCCGTCGTGACACCGTGGTTCGAGACGGTGAGCGTGTCAAGAGTCGGATCCACTGCCGTGATCACGAAGGTGGGCGGAGTCTCATCACCGGCCGGTTGCGCGATGGCGCTCAGGGAGACCGAGCCGGCGTCGACCAACGATCCGTCGCCGATGTAGGCGGTGACGATCGGGGTCACGGTGACAGTGGAACTGGAACCTCCGATGGCTGCCAGTCCCTTGGCGACGCCCTTCGTGGTCGCGTCAGCCTCGGGGCTGTTGTTGGCAAGGATGGTGATGGCTCTGGACACGTCCACGACCGAGCCTGCGCCGATGTGCGCGTCCAAGTTGGGCGCGACGGTGCCGGTGGCGGTGTTGTCGCGGCTCACTGCGGCGACGCCCCCCGACGTCGCCGTCGAGGTGGCGGTCGCCTGATCGCTACCCAGCGCACTGATGGTGAGGTCGGTGCCGCTGGTGATCGCACCGTCCATGCGGGCCTTGACCGTGCCGCTCGCCGTCGCGGTGGTCCGGCTCCTGCCGAGCCCGACGATGCCGCCGGCCTTCCCTGCCGCGACCGCCTTCGCGAGATCCCTGGACGAGGCCACGAGCGTGATCGCCGAACCAGCGGACAGTGTCACGTCGCTGTCGACGAAGGAGTCGAGGTACGGCTTGTCGGTCGCGGTCGCTGTCGCACCGCTCGACCCGACCACGATCCCGCCGGACGAGGCGTAGGCGGCTGCGCTGGCGCCCGTGCCGTTGTCGACCTTGTCGGCGGTGTCCGTGTTGTAGTACGAGGTGACGTTGATCGTGCCCGCGGTGGAGGTGACGCGGCCACCGGTGATGGCGCTCTTGACCGTGGGCGTCGTCGGGGACTTCGGCTCGATGGTGGCGGTCGCCGTCGCCCCAGCGGCGGACCCTGACGTCGCGAAGGTACCGGCCGTCGCCGTGGCGGTGGCAGTCGCGGCCAGCGTCCCCGCGACGGTGATGTCGCGCCCCGCCGTCGCCGTGGTGGTGCCGGTCGAGTAGCCCGACAGCCAACTGGCGACTTCCGGCTTCACCGTCGACGTGGCCGACGTGGCCGCACCGGAGATCGCGATCAGCGCCCCCGAGTTCGCGTGTCCGGTGGCGGTCGTCGTGGCCGAGGAGGTGTTGATGGCGTCGATGCGGAGATCGCGGCCGATGGACAGCGCGACCGGGTCGGCGTAGGCCTTCGTCGTCGTGGTGATCGTGGCGGTCGCCGTGGCGCCGCCGCCCGAGATGGACAGCCCCAGCGCGTACGCCTTCGCCGACGCGGTCGAGGTGGTCGTGATGGTGGCGGTCTGCGTCGCAGTGATCTCAAGGT
>JBAVKY010000251.1:0-3454 GCA_049688555.1 Propionicimonas sp. | reverse complement strand
GGGTGGCCCTCGGGGCGCTGAAACCGGCCGGGCCGCTGCTGCGCGCCGCGTGGGAGGACGTCCTGCTGGCGATCATGGCCCCCCGCGCGGGGAAGACCACCAGCCTCGCGGTGCCGATGACCCTCGACGCCCCCGGCGCGGTGATCGCCACCTCCAACAAGGCCGACCTGGTGATGGCCACCCACGCGCTGCGCCGGGCCCGGGGCCGTTGCTGGGTGTTCGACCCGCAGGGCATCGCCCACACCCCGCGGCGGTTCACGTTCAACCCGCTCGCCGACGTGGCCACGGTCGAGGCCGCGGCCCGGCTGGCCGGGCACTTCATCCAGGAGATCGCCGACCCGCGCAAGAGCGGGGACTTCTGGACCAAGGCCGCCGCCGACCTGCTGACCAGCCTGATCCTGGCCGCCGCCCTGGACGGCCGCGACCTCGCCCAGGTGTACCGGTGGCTCAACGACTCCGCCGCCCGGCGGCCCGTGGCACTGCTGCACGACCACGGCCACCCCGCCCTCGCGGCCGGGGTCGAGGGACGGCAGGCCGGGGCGGTGGAGACCCGCGAAGGCATCTACGAGACCGCCCGCACCGCCGCCCAAGCCCTGCGCGACCCGGCGATCATGGCCTGGGTCACCCCCGACTCGCACCTGCCCCCGTTCACTCCCGCCGGGTTCCCCGCCAGCACCGACACCGTGTACGCGATGAGCAAGGACGGCGGCGGGTCCGCCGCACCGCTGGTCGCCGCCCTGGTCGACGCGCTGTTCACCGCCGGTCAGCGCCACGCCGAAGCCGCCGCCGGGCGCCTGGACCCGCCCATGGTCGCGGTGCTCGACGAGGCCGCGAACGTGGCCAAGATCGCCGACCTGCCCCAGCTGTACTCACACCTGGGGTCCCGCGGGATCGTGCCGGTCACCATCCTGCAGTCCTACCAGCAGGGCGCCGGGGTGTGGGGCGACGGCGGCATGGGCACCCTGTGGGGGGCGGCCACCATCAAGCTGATCGGCGCCGGGATCGACGACCCCAAACTCGCCGACGAGGTGTCCAAACTGGTCGGCGAGCACGACGTCACCGTCCGCTCCGTCTCCGACGGGCGCAACCCGTCAGCCAGCCACAGCCTGCGCCGGCAGCGCATCCTGCCCCCCGAGGCGATCCGCGCCCTGCCCCGCGGGCAGGCCCTGCTGCTGGCCACCGGCACCCGCGCCGCCCTGCTGGACCTCCACCCCTGGTACCGCGGCCCCCGCGCCGCGGCGATCACCGCCGCCAGCACCACCGCCACCGCACGGATCACCACCCGCGCCGCCGCCGCCCACCCGACCGTCACCCACCCGACCGTCACCCACCTGACCCCCGGCCCCCAGGGAGGAACCCGATGACCGCGACCACCGACACCCCGGACGTCGCCGGGCTGGCCGACGCCCTCGACCAGGCCCTGGCCGACCTGGCGGACATGACCGACCAGCGCGACGCCCTGCACGCCCACCTGGCCCGACGCCCCCGCACCAGCCTGGCTGTCGGCGTGGGCGGCCAGCCGGACCTCGCCGAGGTCACCGCCTGGGTCGACACCTGGCTGTGCACCCACCTCGAGGTGCAGCTGGGCTCGCGCAACCGGTGGTGCCGACGGTGGCCCGAGCACCCCGGGGCGCTGCTGTACCTGACCGAGATGTACACCGACTACCAACGCGCGATGGCCACCCCCACCCTCGGCATGGCCGCGTTCCTGCGCAACAGCCTCAACTACTTCCGCGGCTACCTGCTGGCCCCCGACGGGCCGTTCGCCGGCTGCGACCCGCACCGCCACGAACCACCCGTCCTGCTGCCCACCACCGCGCCCGACCCCAACCCGGCATGAACCCCATCGGCGACCTCGCCGACCGGCTGCACGCCGGCCTGGACGGCGACCCCGACCAGCGGGCCGCCACCACCCTGCTCACCCACGCCGGACACGGCGTCTGGCTGGCCAAGCTGGACGGCTGGGACACCTACCTCCACGAGGTGGCCGACCTGCGCCGCCCCGCAGCGCTGGTGATCGACTGGGCCCGGCTGCGCGCCGACCTGGCCGCCGACGACACGGCACGCACCCAGTTCGCGGACTGGGCCGCATCCCACCGGGGCCGCGCCGCCACCGACACCGAGCACGACGCCCGCTGGCAGGCCACCGTCCCCACCCGACCCTGGCACGGCGCCAGCACCTCCGAACTGGTCCTGCTGCGCATCGCCCTGGACCTCGCCCTCGGCGGCCCGCTCGCCGACGGCCTGGCCCGGCTCGACCCCGCCAACAGGGCCGCCGTCCTCGCCGCCATCGACACCGTGGCCACCGGCCAGCACCTGCCCCCCAGCTGGCACACCGACCCTCCCCAGACGAGCACGTCCCCGGGGAACGGGCCCCACCCGTGACCGTGCTCGCCCCCCCGACCCAGTCGCGAACCGCGCGGTCCCGGACGTCGGGCAGGCCGCCCGGGACCCGCCGCTCCCACCCAACTCCCCAGCTACGTGTTCCGCTTGCCAATACAGGTACCATCTGGTACCACTATCTTATGGGAGCCCAGCGGACACCGGAGCAGCGGCAGGAGTGGATCGCGGCGATGGAGGCCCGGACCAGGGCGGCGCAGGAACAACTCGTCGAATCGGTCACCGGCCTGGCGCGCGGAGACGGGTGGCGGGCCTGGCTGGACTTCGCCGCCCGCCTGCCGCACTACTCGGTGTCCAACCAGCTGCTGCTGTCCGCCCAGGCCGAGCACGCGAGCCTGGTGATGTCGGCGTCCGAATGGCGCCAGGTCGGCCGGTACCCCGCCCGTGGGACGACGGCCCTGCGGATCTGGGCGCCGCGGCGCGCCCCACGAGCCGACACGGACAAGACACGCGCAGCCGAACCCGGCGAGATTCGCGACCACCCCAGCACAGCCGGCACCGACCTGAGCATGACCGGAGCCGACCCGGCCGCCGGCCAGCGCCCCGAATCGACCCCAGCGCCCCGTGGTGGGACCCGGTTCCTGCTGGTGCCGGTGTTCGACGTCTCCCAGACCGCCGGCGAACCGCTGCCCCAGCAGCCCAAGCCGGTGCCACCACCGCCCGGGCAGGCACCGCACGGAATGTGGGACGCGCTGGCCGACTACGCGAACACGGCCGGCTTCGCCGTCGGGTTCGGCGACTGCGGCCCCGCCGACGGGGTGACCGACTTCGCGTCGCGGTCCATCCGGATCGCGGCCACCGGCTCGCCGCTGTCGCAGGCCCTCACCCTGGTCCACGAGATCGGCCACGCCACCCTGCACGCCGACCCCGCCCACCGCCAGCACGGCGCCGCGCACCGCGGCCGCGCCGAGGTCGAGGCCGAGTCCGTGGCGTACCTGGTGGCCGCCGACCACGGCCTGACCGACGCCCTGGACTGGCACTTCGACTACCTCGCCCACTGGGCCGCCGCGCTCACCGGCCCCGCCGCCGACCCGGACACCACCCGCGCCGCCAT
>JBAVKY010000250.1:0-6608 GCA_049688555.1 Propionicimonas sp. | reverse complement strand
GGGTCGGCCTGAGGCTGAGGAAGGTCGCTCCGATCACGAAGACCCACCCGAGCGCCAACACCACCAGGGCGATCGTGACGCCGTACAGCACCGTCGGGTCGACCGCCGAGGCAGCCAAGGCCATCTTGTTGACCAGGAACATCCCGACCAGCCCGCCCACGATGACAATCCCGATCGCCATCACGACCCCGCCGATCACCCGATGGCCGGCACGCCACAGCCCAAGGCCGGGGAGCAGCGTCCCGGCGATCGTCCAGCCGGTCGCGCCGGCCATCGAGGTGGTGTCCACAGGTCCCGCGGCACGCCGTGGGGCACCGCTCGCGACCGGGGAACCCGCGGTCGCTTGAACTCTCGAGGGGGTGTCGTCACCTGTCGAGGGCACTTGGTCCAGCGGCATTCTCACGTCCTTTATCACGTTGGCCACACAGATTCTACCCTGTCCTGGGAATTCCCTCACTTTTGAACGCGCGGAGGCGCTGTGGCCGCCCCAGAGGCAGTGCCCCGCACGGGGCTTCCAACGCCTGCTTTGCCGCCGGGCGCGGCCCCCGCTAGGCTGGCTCAGCACTCTTGGAGGTGTCGCCTAGCCCGGTCTATGGCGCCCGCCTGCTAAGCGGGTTGAGGGCTTCAACCCTCTCGCGAGTTCAAATCTCGCCACCTCCGCCAATGGTGACGAGGAGTCCCTCCTTGCCCTGTGATCAAGGCCGACGCGGGATCCCGGTCGGCTCGCCTCCGGCGAGGTCCGGCCCGGCGGCCCGGTCGGCTCGCCTCAGTCGAGCACCAGCCGTCCGGCCTCCTCACGAATCGGACGCGGGTTCCCGATCGCGCCGACGAAACCGTCCGGGCCGATGTTGGCGAAGCTCAGGAAGACGTGATCCTCGGTGCCCAGTAGCTTGACGACCTTGCCGACGTACTCCGTCGCGTCGGTGAGCAGTTGCGCCCCCGCGAAGTCGTACGGACCGAGCGGCCCGGCGGCCTGAGCGGCCCAGACCCCGCCCGAGGTCCCCTCGCGACGCTCGGCGGACATGTCCCCGGCCAGGCAGTTGAAGATCAGAAAGTCCTGACCCCCGATCCGTACCGACTGCACGACCTCCTGCTGACCGAATCCCTGACCCGGCTCCGACAAGGGAGGACGTAGCTCCCAGCGGCGAAGGTCCGGCGACCAGGCGTGTCCGACGACGCCGCGGTCATCAGCGGGGCCGTGATTGGCCCTAGCCGTGATCAGCAGGTGCCAGCCTTCCCCGTCGGGGTCGGCCAACACCCACGGATCACGGAACGCTTCGTCGTGCCACATGCCATCCGCGAGCTTCTCGTACCATGACGAGTCGGCCGCTACCAGCGGCCCGGGGAGCTTGTGCCAGGTCATCAGGTCCGATGAGGTAGCGGCTCCGATCGACTGCACGTTCCCTGCCGGGGTCATGGTGGCCCCCGTGTAGAACATGAACCAGGTGCCATCGGGATGCCGGATGACCGACCCCGTCCAGGTGGCCATGTCGTCGAAGGCGGGGGCATCGCTGCGCACCAGCGCGTCCGCCACCCGCTCCCAGGACACCAGGTCGTCGGAGACCGCGTGCCCCACCGAAGCTCGATAGTGCCGCGCGTCGGGGTCGTGGAGGGCCCGGGAGGCGTACAGGAAGAACAGGTGGTATTTCGTCGCCTCGTCCACGATCCAGAAATCCCACACCCAGGAATCAGGCAGCGAGAACATCAGCCCTTCACCCCCGAGGAGGCGATGGAGTTGATGAAAGCCCGTTGGAACGCGATGAACATGGCGAGCACCGGGACGGTGATGATGCTGGCGTACGCCATGATCTGCCCCCAGGAGACGTTGAGTTGTTTGAAGTAGTCGATTCCGACCATGGCCGGACGGAGTTCCTCGCTTTGGACGACCATGAGGGGCCAGAGGTAGGAGTTCCAGGCGGGCAGGAAGGTGAGGATCGCCACGGTCGCGATCGCCGGGCCGGCTAGTGGCATGATCACGCTGCGGTAGATCCGGAACCAGCCGGCGCCGTCGACCCGGGCCGCTTCGTCGAGTTCCTTGGGGATCGAGTCGAAGTATTGGTAGAAGAGGTAGATCGAGAACGCGTTGCCGACGAACGGCACGATCTGGACGGCGTAGGTGTCGAGCCAGCCCTGGGAGCCGTCGATGTAGGGAATGGTGTTGACCCACCACAGCAGGGGCAGCGCCATGGTCTCGAAGGGGACGATGAGGGTGGCCAGGATGACTCCGAGGATCACCTTTTGGCCTTTGAACGTCATTCGTGACAGGGCGAACGCCGCCATCGAGTTGACGACCAGGCCAAGCGCGACGGTGGCGACGGAGATGATGATCGAGTTCATCAGGAAGGTCGCGAACGGTACCCGTTCGAACACGCCGAGGTAGTTGTCGAGGTTCAGGTCCCCGACCGGCAGGAAGGCGTTCCAGGAGCCCAGGTCGGCGAAGATCTGTAGGTCGGGTTTGAAGCTGGAGACGATCATGAACACCAGCGGCAGGCCGAAGATGAGCGCCAGGACGAGCCGGAACAGGGTGGAGAAGAACACCGAGACCGGGCTGGGCCGCTTCTCGAGGGTGTTGCGTCGTGCTTTGCGGCGAGGCTGGTCGGCGACGTGGGAGATCGCGGTGGTCATCGGCGGGCGTCCTTGTCTCGGGTGAGGTGCCGCTGGATCAGGGAGACGGCCAGCACGATCACGAAGAAGACCAGGGAGATCGCGGCGGCGTACCCGGTCTGTTGTTGCTGGAATCCGGTGCGCACAGCCATGAACACCACAGTCGAGGTGGAGTCCAGCGGGCCGCCCTGGGTCATGATGTTGACCTGGGTGAACAGTGAGAACGCCGCGATCGTGATGGTGATCAGGATGAAGATCGCCGTCTGTCGCAGCCCCGGCCAGGTGACGTGGACGAACTGTTGCCACGTGCTGGCCCCGTCGAGGGACGCGGCTTCGTACAGCTCGCCGGGGATCGTTTGCAGACCCGAGAGCCAGATCACCATGTGGAACCCGCATGCTTGCCAGATCGACATCACGATGAGGGCGAACAGGGCCGTCTTGGGGTCACCGAGCCAGTCGGGGCCGGCGATGCCCACCTTGGCCAGCAGCGCGTTGATCAGCCCGTCGGGTTGGTACATGAACATCCACAGCATGGACACCACGACCATGGAGGTCACCACGGGCAGGAAGTAGACGGTGCGGAAGAAGTTGACCCCACGCAGCTTGGTGTTGATCAACACCGCCAGGCCCAACGCGATCGCCGACTGCACCGGGACGATCACCGCCGCGAAGATGACGGTGTTGGCCAGCGACTTCCAGAACGTGTCGTTCTCGAAGAGTCGGACGAAGTTGGCGACCCCGATGAACTTGGCGGGTTCGGGGGAGATCAGCCGGGCGTTCGTGAACGCCAGCACGAACGTCAACCCGATCGGGATGATCAAGAACGTGACCATCAACACCCCGGCCGGCAACAACATCAGCAGCGCTGTCGTACCGGAACGCTTATCGACGTTGCGGGAGTGATGGGCAAGGGGCGAAGCGGTAGCCGGCGCAGTGACGGCCGTCGTGGCGGTGGCGGTGGCAGTGGCGGGGGCGCTCATGGGCGGTCCTCTCGATTGAGGCTTCCCGGGACGCGGCGGGCCGCTTCCCGGGAAGGTGCATCACTGGAAGAAGTTGTTGGATTCCTGGTTGGCGTCGATGTTCTTCACCGCGGTGTCCAGGGCCTGCTGTGGGTCAGCGCCGTTGAGGATGTCCTGAGCCACCTTGGTGAACTCGGTGGCCATGAACGGGTAGCCCGGGTTCACCGGACGGAGCACCGCCATCGACTTGGCGTACTGCCGGAACATGTCGTTCTCGCCGCCAACTTCGAAGCCGGGGACCATTGCCGCTGCGGCGTCGGTCGCCGGGATGTTCGTGGTCGCCTTGGCGACCCCAGCGACGTACTTGTCCTGGGCGGAGAACTTCATGTAGTCCATGGCGCCTTCCGGGCTGCCGCAGTTCTTGGAGACGCCCCACTGCCAGGATCCGCCGCCGATCTTCGGGCCCTTGCCCAAGTCGACCGAAGGCAGGAAGAGGATGTCGTCGCCAAACTTCTTCCGGGTATCCACGGCGGTCCAGCTGCCGTTGTAGAGGATCGCGGACTTGCCGTTCATGAAGTCCTTGGCCGGGTCGGCGCCGGACTTCAGCGGCACATACTTCTCGGTGACCAGGCTCCGGAACCACGTGGCCCACGCCAGAGCCTCGGGGCCGTTGAGGGCGCCCTTGGCCGACTTGTAGTCGGTCCGGTTGATCAGGTCGCCGCCGAAGCTCTGCAGGAAGGGCGAGTAGGCGTAGGGCCACCACTCACCGGTGAAGCTGGTGGCGATGTCCAGCGGGTAGTCGAAGTCGCCGGAGTCGCGGATCGTCTTCAACGCCGCAGTGAATTCTTCGTTCGTCCAGGGCTTCTCGAGGGTGGGGATCCGGACGTCGTACTTCTTCAGGACCGACGTGCGGGTGACCATCGTCAGGGCCACGTCGTAGTAGCCGAAGGAGTAGGTCTTGCCGTTCCACTTACCCAACACGCTGGGCAGGAACTTGCCCAGGGTGTCGTCCATGCCCTCAAGTGGGGCGAGGTAGCCGGCCCAGGCCCAGTTCGGAACGTTGGGGCCATCGATGTCGAGGATGCAGGGCAGCTTCTTGGCTGCCGCGGCAGCTACCACCGATTGGTTGTACGAGTCCTGCGGGAACGCCTGCACATCGACCTTGTACTTGGTCTGGCTGGCGTTGTAGTCGGTCACGATCTGCTGGACGGCGGCCAACTCGTTCTTGTTGCCGGCGTTGTGCGTCCACATCGTCAACGTGGTCGTACCGCCGGGGGTGGTGTTGGCGTTGCTGGTGGAGCCGCCCTTGGCGCAGGCGGCGAGAGTCAGGGGAAGTGAGGCTGCCAGCGCCAATGCCGCCAACCTGATCTTGAGGGTAGTCATGTGTGCCTCCATGAGGGATGAACCGGCCGGGCGTCCGACCTGCTAAATCCTTTTAGCACCATGAAGGTAGCATGCGGATCTCGACCGGCGCAAGAGTTTGCTAAAACCTTTCCGCTAGGATGAAACCGGCCGCTGGGGAAGCCCCCGCGGCGGCGGTGTGACAACGGCCATGACGTTGCCTCGAGGGGGTGGCATGACGAAGCGAGTGAAGCTGGCCGACGTGGCCAAGCTGAGCGGAGTGTCGCCGACTACCGTCAGCATGGTGCTGAACGATCGTCCGAACACCCGCCTGTCGGAAGAGACGGCCGAGCGGGTACGGGCAGCCGCAGCTCAACTCAACTACCGTCCCAACCCGTCGGCTCGAGGGCTTCGCGTGGGCAAGACCGCGACCGTGGGATTCATCTCAGACGAGGTCACCATTACCCGGTTCGCCTCGGCGATGATCCGCGGGCTGCTGGACGTTGCAGAGCAGCGCGAGCACACCGTCTTGATCTCGGAGTCGGGACGGCGCCCGGACCGGATCGGTCAGGCACTCGACGTGATGCTGGATCGCCGCCCGGACGGGATCGTGTTCGGGCTGATGGGGGCCAAGCAGATCGAGGTGCCCAAGGTTCCCAGCGACATTCCAGTCGTCCTGCTGAACTCCACGAGTACGCAAGGGCACCCCTACGTCCTGCCGGACGAGTACCAGGCAGGGCAGCAGGCAGCCCGCGTCCTGCTGGATCAGGGACACCGCCGGATCGCGCTGATCGGGCGTTCAGCCGACTTGCTCAAGCCCGAGTTATCGGTGACGGTCGGAGCCCGTTACGCCGGGATCGACGACGCCCTGGCGGAGTTCGGCGTCGAACTGGTCGGGCAGATCGAGGGATTGGTGTGGGAGCCGGACCTGGGGTTCGACGGTGTCCACCAGTTGCTCGATGGGGGTGCCTCGTTCACTGGGCTGATCTGCCTGAACGATCGGCTCGCCTTCGGCGCCTATCAAGCGTTGCAGGAGCGGGGACTGAAGGTCCCCCAGGACGTGTCGGTGGTTTCGTTCGACGACGAGGACCTCGCCTCCTACTTGCGGCCCAAGCTCACGACCATGAGGATCCCGTATCTGGAGATGGGTCGCCGGGCCATGGAATTGGTGTTGGGCGATGAGCGTCCGGCCCAGAGCCTGATCCCGATGGCCTTGCAGAATCGCGGATCGGTGCGGCCGCTCGAGTGAGCGTGATGGCCAGGGAGTACACGCGCCGCGATCCGACCGCGCGAAACCGGCGTCACTTAAGCCCGAACGGCCTCGACCACGTGGTCCAGCGCGAGACGGAAACCGACGTCGGAATCCACCTGGCGCCGGACGACTTCGGCGCGCGTCACAGTCAACCCCAGGTCGGTCAGCATGCCAGCGACGACGTGAGGGCTGGTGAGCAGATCAGGGTCCTGAGGTCCCCCCACGCCATGGTCGATGTTCGTCCGGTCGTGCGCGACCAGCAGCAGCCGTCCGCCCTCGACCAGCGCGCGGGCTGCGGCGCCGAGCGCGAGCTTCAGCCGATCGACGGGGAGTTGCAGGTAAGCCAGCAAGGCAAGGTCGTAGGCGCGCGGGGCCGGGGAGTAGTGCGTGGCGTCCGCGATCACGGCCGCCACGTCAAGGCCGAGGACGGCCGCGCGGCCCTGGAGCCTGCC
>JBAVKY010000249.1:0-2524 GCA_049688555.1 Propionicimonas sp. | reverse complement strand
CGCTTCACCCGAGCCAGACCCACCAACGACGGAACCGCGCCACCCGGGCGCGGTTCACCCGATGCGGCACCACCAGCAGCCTGAACCCGGCAACGGTACGGCTCGGTAGGGTATGGGCTGCCCGGGTGCGTCCCGACCGGTGCCGCGCACCAGCAGAGGTTGAGTCGCGTGCGGGGTCTCTGAGTCTCCGAGATCACCTGACCGAGAAACACAACCCGCGAATCATCCAGCCCTCACGCCACCTCGGGCTCGTCGCTGAACCTGGCCGCAGCGTCTCCGCCGACCTCGCCTTCAGTGACATCCACCGCGGCTCCGGCGGGTTCGGGTCACCGCCAGTCCCGGACTAGGCTGCCCGGGTGAGCCGCACTTGGCGAATCGGGGAGGTGTCCCAGCGCACCGGGCTGACCCGGCGAACGCTGCGCCACTACGACGACCTCGGCCTGCTGACCCCGTCTGCCCGCAGCTGGGGCGACTACCGCCTGTACGACGAGGACGATCTCGTCCGGCTGTTGCAGATCCAGAACCTCAAGGCACTTGGCTTGAGTTTGCCCGAGATCACCCTCGCCCTGGAGGACAGCAGCCTGGACGCCGCGGCGACGCTACGGAGCCACCTCGCCCACCTTGAGGAACGGATCGCCGCCGAACAGGTGCTGGCCCGGCGCCTGGCCAGCCTTGCCGACGCTGCGGAGCGCAGCTGGCAGGACGTGCTCGAGGCGATCGCGCTAACGCGGCAATTGGGGCATCCTGACCCGACCGTCCGCCTGCGCGCAGCGCTGCGGCCGCCCGTCCAGAGCACGTCCGAGCTTCTCGACACGCTGCAGGCGGAGACCGACCCGGCGATTCGGGAGGTTTTGGTCTGGGCGCTGGCTCAGCAACCGGAGGCGGCCGAGGCCGCCCTGGCGAGGATCGACGATCCCGACCCGGAGCTGCGCTGGTGGCTGGTGCGCCTGCTGGGCAAACTTCGCGACCCGATCACGGCCTCGGCCTTGGTGGCCAGGCTTGACGACCCGGAACCTCGGGTCGTCGCGGCTGCGGTGACGGCCCTGGGGCGGTGGCGCCCCGAGTCGGCCCTCCCCGCTCTCGTGGCCCTCCTGGACACCCAGGCAGGCGACTCCGCCGACCTGCGTGAGGCGATCGCCGGCTACGGCGAAACGGCTGTTCCCCCGGTCAGCGTCCTCCTGCGAGCCCGGTCTGCGACCACCAGAGCCCGGGCCGCTGAGGTGCTGGGCGCCGTCGGGTCGGTGGCCGCCCTCCCCGTGCTCAGTTCCGCGCTGGCCGATTCCGACCAGCAGGTGCGCCTGACCAGCCTCATCGCCCTGGGGGAACTCGCGGAGGCAGCCCGTCCGGCGGTCGAGTCGATGGCCGGGGACCCCGAACTGGGCAAGGTCGCCCGCCGGCTGCTTGAGCTTCACGCTACGTGACCCTTTAGCGTCGACAGCGACGACGAAAGGAGACGTCATGACCCTGTTGACCTACCTGCGCCGCGACCTGGCACCGCTGATGAAACGCCGCGAGAAGGTGGCGCTGCGCGCCGTCCGGGACGCGATCGCCGCGATCGAGAACGCCGAGGTCACCTACCTCACCACGCCAGCAACGGTGGCAGCTCCCAGTGAGTTCGTGGCCGGAGCGGTCAGGTTCGGTTGCGCCGAGCGCGTTCGGCGAGAACTGAGCGATGCCGAGATGATGGCCCTGGCGAGGGCTGAGGTGGCCCGCCGACTCGAGGATTCGGCCCTGTTGCGTGAGTCCGGCAGTGTTGATGCGGCGCTGATGCTGAAGGCAGAAGCGCTGGCCCTGACCGACCGGCTGGACGCCTACCCCGGCTGATCCCACCAGCACCGTGCGCGTCCGTCCCAGCAGCAATCGTGGCGGACGCGCACTCAGGCCCGGGGCGAGGCCAGCAGGCTCTTCAACTCGGCCACGGCGGCCGCCAGGTCGTCGCGGGTCACGGCTCGGTCCCCGGGCTTGAGCTTCACCAGCAGATCACCGGCCGGCTCGAGGGATGCCACCTCGAGCTGGCTCGGGTGATCCACACCCTGGCGCCGCAGCGCGAGCGCCAGCTCTCGGTCGTCGATCCCCATCCGGTGAAGGACGGCCTCGTTGGGGATCCCATCCGTGATGACGTCAGTGTGATGGCCCACCAAGAGGTTCCGGAAGAAGTTGGTCCGCTGCGCCAAGTGATCCAACAAGAGATCGAAGCCGATCAGCACCACAGCCCCCACCAGCCCACCCAGGACGGAATTGTCGGGGCCAATGATGGCGTTCTGCACCACGTTGCTCAGCAGCAGGATCACGAGCAGATCCAGCGAATTCATCTGTGCCAGCAGCCGCTTGCCCGCCAGCCGCAGCAGGATCGCGATGCCGAGGTAGACCACGATCGTGCGGAGCACTTTCTCGGCCAGCGAGATGTCCATGGAGATGAAGGGAGTCAGCCAATCCGTCATGGGCTCACGCTACGCGCCGACGTTCAGCGTGCAGCAGCCCCGCTCTCGAATCTCGTTCGCAACCGCCGCCCCACCTCATCACG
>JBAVKY010000248.1:0-2285 GCA_049688555.1 Propionicimonas sp. | reverse complement strand
CGGGCAGCGGAGTCGCGCGCAAGACGTCCGCAATGCGAGCAAGCTCGCCAACAGACAGTCTTGATTCGATCATGTGTTCGATTATACGCCTGGGAGCGTCGCCCGTCAAGCACAGTGCTATCTGTCGCAGGACAGCGGTGACAGTTCTGCATCAGGAGAAGGGTGACGGTTGGTGAGTCATCAGTTTGGTGACAGTCCGCGGATGTAGGGGCGGCTGCCTTGGAGCCGGCCGTTGACACGCTCGCGCGGGGACGACTTGTGCTCATGGTGATCTGGGTGCGCGCCTCAAGCCACCGCCCGCGCCCGTCGCCGCTCGGCTGATCAAACGCCCAAGACTGAGGCGGTTCGTGCCGACCATGATGCCCCTCGATCACGGGCGCGAGCCAGTCAAGCCCCCTGGCACCGCTTTCGCGCAGCCACGCGAGGGCGAACCAAGCGCCGGCACGCCAATGCTGACGCTGCTTGAGGTCGCTGCTTCCCGGATGCCCCTCAAAGCCGGCCACCTTCGACGCTTGCCACAATGCGGCATCCTTGATCTGGAACGCTGGCGTCGCGTTGCCGACGTCGTGGAGCGCGCACGCCAGCACAAACAGGTCTCGGCCCCTCCCGTTCGCTGCGGCATCCCACAGCTTCTGTGTGTGTGGCGCAAGGAACTCGCCCCAGATCAGCTCGGCGAACCTGCAGACGTCCAGAAGGTGCCCCACGAGTGAATGCGGGACACCGCCGGCGTCCGACTTCGCCTACAGAATTCAAAGGGAGGGGTCCATGGGCACGACTGCATGGACCTGCTCTGACATTGCGCGGACGACCGACAGAGTCGGTCTTGCCGTCGCAGCCCCCTTGGTGCATCCAGCCGGTCCCCCGGCACCCAAAGCCCCTACCGCTTCGCGCCCCGTAGGCGCATAGTGAAGTCATCGGACGAGAGGCCACGGGAGGCATCATGTCGACGATCACTTCGCCACCGGTCCCGCAATCGTCGGGACTCATCCCTGCCCCGGAACTGCGTCTCAGGCTGTACGAGACCATGGTTCTGTGCCGCACCTTCGAGGAGGCGATCCTCCGGGAATACCACGCGGACAAGGGTCCCGGCTTCGACATCGGGAAGGGGCTGGTCCCGGGGGAAATGCACCTGTCCGCCGGCCAGGAGCCGGTCGCCGCAGGCGTCTGCGCGCACCTGACCACCGATGACGCGGTCACCGCGACGCACCGGCCGCACCACCTGGCCATCGCCCACGGGATGGACTTGCGCGCGATGACCGCCGAGATCTTCGGACGGGTGGACGGTCTGGGCCGCGGCCGCGGTGGGCACATGCACCTGTTCGACCCGAAGACCCACTTCTCGTGTTCGGGCATCATCGCCGAGGGCTACCCGCCGGCGTTGGGGATGGCGTTCGCCTTCCAGCGGCAAGGCAAGGGGGCCATCGCGGTCGCGGTGACCGGCGAGGGCGCCGCGAACCAGGGCGGCTTCCACGAGTCGCTCAACCTGGCAGCGCTGTGGAAGCTGCCGGTGGTGTTCGTCGTGGAGGACAACGACTGGGGGATCTCGGTTCCCCGCAGCGCGTCGACTGCGATTCCCAACAATGCTGCCAGGGCCGCCGGGTACGGCATCCCGGGCGAGCGGGTGGAGGAGAACGACGTCGAGGCTGTCTACGCAGCCGCCGGACGTGCGGTCGATCGCGCCCGCGCCGGCGAGGGCCCGAGCCTGATCGAGGTTCACACCCTGCGCATGTGGGGGCATTTCGAGGGCGATGCCCAGGGCTATCGTCCCGAGCTGCCCGAGGTGGCCGGACGCGATCCGATCCCCCGGTATGCACAGCAGCTGATCACCGACGGCGTCCTGGAGACCGACGACGTCGCGCGCATCAAGGCTGCGGCCAGCGAGCGGGTCGAGGACGCGATCGCGTTCGCCAAGGCCAGCCCGATTCCCGATCCGGCCACGTCCGGTCAGTATGTCTTCGTCTGAAGGAGGACGCCATGACAATCACTGAAGCGCCGGCGGTCCACCGGCTCACCACGTCCAAGGCCATGGTCGAGGCCATCGATCTCGAGATGACCCGCGACCCGTCCGTCTTCTACCTGGGGGAGGACGTCGGGAAGTACGGCGGCATCTTCTCCTCGACCACCGGCCTGTTGGACAAGTACGGTCCCAACCGCATCCTCGACACCCCGATCTCCGAGACCGGCTTCATCGGCCTGGCCATCGGGGCGGCCACCGAGGGCCTGCGACCCATCGCCGAACTGATGTTCTCCGACTTCATGGGCGTCTGCCTGGACCAGATCTACAA
>JBAVKY010000247.1:0-3865 GCA_049688555.1 Propionicimonas sp. | reverse complement strand
GGAATGGACGATATCGCCGAGTTGGCTGGCGACTGCACGCCCGGCACCTCATGCCTGATCGTGCTGATGGAGAACACGTGGGCACGCAAGATCACCAAGGCCGTCCACGACGCGGACGCCCGCGTGGTTGCCGTGGAGCGCTTCCCGGCAGAGGTGGTCAACACGGTCGCTGAGCTTGCGGTGGCAGCGCAGGGAGAGGGAGCCTGATGGTGGTCAAGCAGAAGCAGTGCCCGGGACCGCGCGGCGCCGAGTTCGGCGCCGGTGCAGCGATGGCCGTCCGCTAGGCCTGGCCGTGCGACACCCCTGGTTGAACCGGCTGATCCTGCCAACAGGCGTCCTCATCGCCTACTTCGTGGTTCCTGTGAGTGACCAGAATGGTCCGTTGGGGGCAATCGCCGGCTCGGTCGTGGCGGTGGCTGGGCTGGGACTGGTGGCGTACGTTGCCGTCGATGAGATCCGGCGGGCTGAGAAGCGGCTGCTGCCGGTGCATCTGCTCCTGATGATCGAACTGGCGGTGGTCCTGTTCTCCGGGATCTACTACGTGCTGGCGGTGCAGAACCCTGCGGAGTTCAACGGGCTCGAAACCCGCCTGGACGCGCTGTACTTCTCGATGACCACGGTGTCGACCGTGGGCTATGGAGATGTCAGTGCCGCCGGGCAAGTGGCTCGGACCATCGTCACGCTGCAACTTGCCTTCAACATTGGATTCGTCGCAGCGATTGTCGGATTGCTCCGGGAGAAGCTGCAGGTGGCCAGGAATCGTCCAGACGAATAGGGGAAGCGGGCCGCAAGCAACCGGATGCGGAATTTGGCCCGAGCTTCCTGACCCCCAAGCAACCTGACCGTTGATCGACCCACTTCGGGTGGGGTCAGGAGGGCCCTGCACCGGGGGCAAGGGACGGCACCCGTCGTTCGGCGGCGAGGCGGAACAGCATGCCGACCACCGCGCCGATGATCGCCGGCACGGTGGCGGCCGGGCCGGCCGAGATCGTAAGGAGCACCCCCAGCAGGACCGCTGTGAACGGGAACCGCATACTCGCTGCTGTCGCGGCCGCGATCGCAGCCGCGATCAGGGCGGTGTTGGGAACTGCGCCCGTGAGCGGCGAAGTCATCACGGCCATGATCGTGCCCAACGCGATGGCGGGGAAGATCACGCCGCCGCGAAACCCACTGCCGAGGCACACGGTGTAGGCGACGAACTTCGCGATCAGGACGGTCGCCGCCGTGCCCAGCGAGGTGAGCCCGAGGTATGCGGGCATGGCGGTCTGGCCGGAGAACAGGACCAGGTCCGGCGACTGCCCGGCGAAGAGCAGCACCGCGAGCGCGCAAAGTCCGGTGATCCCACCCGCGCCGGCAAGGGTCGCCAGGGGGGCTCGACGAGCCATCTGGTCGACCCGAAGCGCGCCCAGCCGGGCCGCGATCGCCACCGCGGCCACGACGATCGCCAGCGGCACCGCGATCACCAGATCGACCAGTCGGACGTTCGCATAGGCGGCCAGGCCAGGCAACGCCATCTGCGTCGCACCGAGCCCGGACCAATCGGCGACGCCTACCTGCAGCAGGTAGCCGCTGGCAAGCCCCACCAGCGACGGCAGCAGGATGACCGGCGTTGCCAGGGTGGCGCCGGCGGCGAGCGCCACCTCAAGCAGCAGGATGGTGGTGATCAGCGGATTCCCGAACAGCGCACCCATGGCGGCCATCGCGCCGACGATCATGGTCACCTGGCGGGCGACAGGTTGGTTCTTCCGGAACGCCAGGGCGCCGATCGCGGTGCCCACCGCCATCAGGGGCGCCTCCGGACCCAGCACGGCACCGAAGACGAGGCTCGCCAGCGCAGCCAACAGCACCGAGCCGACCTCCCTGGGGCCGATGCCGAGTCCAAATCCGGCCAAGGGTGAATGCCCGCCGTGTCCGGGAAGCTGGAAGGTAGCGAAAACGAGCAGGCCACCGATCACCGGCAGTGACAACACCATCCACCAAGGCGCTTCGGCGTGTCCCAGCAGGCCCGGCAACACGTGCCACAGCCAGTGCGTCAGGTGGTGCTGTAGCGCCACGAAAGCGCTCGCCCCGGCACCGGCCGCGATGCCAACAACCAAGGCCCAGGCCGAGAGAGCGGCAGTCAACCGAAGCGGGTTGCCGTCCGCGCCGGGCGGCACAGCCGTGTCATGGGACATTCACCCTCCAATCTCGTTAGGACGATATCGCCCCGCTCGCGCTTTTCGAGCTCATTCGTTCGTCGACTCCGCCACCACCCTTGGCGCGTCGCCGCAGGCCAGCCTGGCGGCGGTCGGCGGCCTGCGAGGCCTCGTCGGCGGCTGCTCAGGTGGTGGGTCGAACCGGGCGGCCAGACGCCTGACCACCACCTCACCCGCACCGAACCATGGAGTGACGCCAGGAGCGCCCTGCCGAAGTCGCCCCCACAGCGCTGGTCGAGTGGTCTGCCCTTCGCTCCGGTCCGCGGATCGCTGGGTTCCGGATTGTCTGGACGCTGCTGGGCCTAGCATCGAGTCCGTGGATGTTCAGCTGACCCCGGCCGTTACGGCGAGACCGAATCTGACGCGTTTCGCGTGGTTGTCGATCGGGGCGGCGATCATGACGATTCTGCTGAAGTCGGGGGCTTACCTGCTCACCGGTTCGGTGGGGTTGTTGTCGGACGCGGCGGAGTCGATCGTCAACCTCGTCGCGGCGATCGTTGCGCTGATCGCGCTTGGGGTGGCTGCGCAACCCTTCGACGAGGAGCACCATTTCGGGCACAGCAAAGCCGAGTATTTCTCGGCCGCGATCGAGGGGATCATGATCTTCGTCGCCGCGGGGTTCATCTTGTGGACCTCGGTGGTGCGTTTCCTGAATCCGGCGCCGCTGGAGAACGTCGGCATCGGCCTGGTCATCTCCGTGGTCGCGTCCGCGATCAACGGCGTCGTCGCGGTGGTCCTGATGCGCGCTGGCCGCAAGCACCGGTCGATCACGCTGGTGGCCGACGGCAAGCATCTGATGACCGATGTGTGGACCTCTGCCGGCGTCGTGGTCGGCGTCCTGCTGGTCGCCCTGACCGGCTGGCTGCAACTCGATCCGATCATCGCCTTCCTGGTCGGGCTGAACATCATCTGGACCGGCTGGCACCTGATTTCGCAGTCGGTGGACGGACTGATGGATCGGGCGCTCAGCACCGAGGAACACGACCGGCTGCTCGCGATCCTGGACGAGTTCGAATCCGACCAGGTCCGGTTCCATTCCGTCCAGACCCGGGTCGCCGGCCATGCCCGGTTCATCTCCATGCATGCCCTGCTACCCGGTGAATGGTCGATCCAGCAGGGTCACGACCTCGTCGAGGAACTCGAACAACGCCTGCTCGCCGAGTTCGAACACTCCCAGGTACTCACGCACATGGAACCGATCCAGGACCCACGCTCCTACGAAGATGCCCAACCGGGCCTCGCGCCCCGCAACGGAGCCGACCGGCTGCCAACCAGCCAGCCGGCCCCAGATCCCGACCGGGAGGCCACCTGAGCCCCCGCATCGGGCCAGTGGAGCTTGACCCCGGAACGTACGCGACCCCGAGCTAGCTCGACCTTCGGTGCACACCGCTTGGTGAGTTGCACGCCCGAGCAGGAGTGCTGACCGGGACGGTTACCCGTTCAACCACGCCATGACCTGGGCGCGGTTGAACGGAGCCAGGGTCGTGCCACCGCGCGATTACTCCAGCCAGTGTCAGGGGCTTCGATTCGAGTTGCGCCGAATCGAGGTGCGTCGCCGAGGCGCTACGGTGCGCAGGCGTCGAGTCGCCGCTGCAGTTCGTCGAGGATGACGTCGAGTCCATAGGGGAACTCATCCGCGAACGTGTATCCGGTGGCGACTTCCGCTACGA
>JBAVKY010000246.1:0-22989 GCA_049688555.1 Propionicimonas sp. | reverse complement strand
GGTCGACGCCGATCTGGGCCGCCGCGCTCACGATGTCGCCCATCCACGTCGGCAGCATGCCGCCGTTGGTGTCGCACAGCACAACCACTTCGGCGCCGGCGTCCGCGGCGGTCCGGACGACCTCGAGGGCGTACTCCGAGTTAGCCCGGTAGCCGTCGAAGAAGTGCTCGCAATCGACGAACACCCGGCGACCCTGGCTGACCAGGTGCGAGACGGTGTCGCGAACCATCTCGAGATTCTCCTCGAGAGTGGTGTTCAGCGCCCGGAAGACATGTTCGTCGTGACTCTTGGCCACGATGCAGATCACCTCGGTGCGGGCATCCAGCAGGGCCTGCACCTGCGGATCCTCGGCAGCCTTGGCACCCACCCTGCGGGTAGCCCCGAAGGCGACCAGCTTGGCGTTCCTGAGCTCCAGAGCGCCGTCAGCGGCCCGAGCGAAAAACTCGGTGTCGCTGGGGTTGGCGCCCGGCCAACCGCCCTCGATGAAACCCACTCCCAGCTCGTCGAGCAGCGCCGCGATCCGCAACTTGTCCAGGACAGTGAGTCGCAAGCCCTCCTGCTGAGCGCCGTCGCGCAGCGTCGTGTCGAAGACGTGGAAGGTGTCGGGAGCCACGGGCACGGTAGTCATGGGTCACCTGTCGGTCGGGATCGTCGTTGTTCGAAGGACGAGACTACTGCCCAATGACCGGACATGCGAGGGTTCGCCCGCAGCGGAACGGTTTGACCGGCCGACCCCGGTGGTGCGTTAGATGGCGCCATGGCTACCACGATCCACCGAGACGGGCCCGTCCACACCTCCGGCGAACTCCCGGCCGTCGGCTCTACGCTGCCCGCGTTCAACCTCACCGTCCCGGGGCTCACCGAGTTGTCCAGCGACGAACTGGCCGGATCCCGCATCGTCTTGAATGTGTTCCCCAGCATCGACACCGGCATCTGCGCCATGAGTGTGCGACGCTTCAATGAACTGGCCGCCTCGCTGCAGAACACTCGCGTCGTCTGTGTGTCGATGGACCTCCCGTACGCCCTCAGCCGGTTCTGCGGGGCCGAAGGTATCGATCACGTCACGACCGGCTCGGCATTCCGATCCAGCTTCGGCGAGGACTTCGGGCTCACCATGATCGACGGCCGAATGCGCGGACTGCTGGCCCGTGCGGTCATCGTGGCCGATGCGGACGGCACCGTGGTGCACAGCCAGTTGACCCCGACGATTCACGTCGAGCCCGACTACGAAGCGGCGATCGCGGCCTTGGGCTGACACGCCACCCGCGGCGCCGATCCGGCCCCGGGCGACGGACCGGCTGACCGGCGGTCAGCAGATCCGGCGCAGCCAGCCGTGAGTGTCCGGCGTCCTGCCGTACTGGATGTCGAGGATGTGGTTCCGGATCGCCATGGTCTGTTCGCCTGCGGGATTCGGCAGTCGATACTCGGCCGTGGCGGTCTTGAAGCCGCCGATCGGGGTGAGGACGGCAGCCGTCCCGCACGAAAAGGCCTCGCTGGCCGTGCCGTCCTCGATCATCCCGAAGAACTCGGTCGGCGTCAGCCGGCGCTCCTGCGCCGTCAGCCCCAGTTCGGCAGCGACGCTCAAGATCGAACCACGGGTCACGCCCTCGAGGATCGTCCCGGTCAGGGCGGGGGTGATCAGGCGTCCGTCGGTGGTCACCAGAAAGACGTTCATGCCGCCCAACTCTTCGATGCGGTCCTTGTCGGCCGCCTCGATGAAGAGCACCTGCGAGCAACCGTGCTCGTACCCCTCATACTGGGCGATCAACGAGGCCGCGTAGTTGCCACCGCACTTCGCCGCACCGGTGCCGCCGACGCCAGCGCGGGCGTAGGTGTCGGTGACCCAGATGTCGACCGGCTTCACGCCACCAGTGAAGTACGGCCCGACGGGCGAGGCGATCACACTGAAGGTGACCTTCTCGGCGGCCCGCACGCCGAGGAACACCTCGGAAGCGAACATGAACGGCCGCAGGTACAGGCTCTGCTCGCCGCCCCCGCCCGGCACCCAGTGGGCGTCGGTTTCAACCAGGCGGGTGACCGCGGTGAGGAAGTCCGCCTCATCGATCCGGGGCAGCATCATCCGATCGGCGGAAGCGTTGATGCGTGCCGCGTTCGCCTCCGGCCGGAACAGCCACAGCGAGTCGTCGGCGTGCCGGTAGGCCTTCATCCCCTCGAAGATCTCCTGCGCGTAGTGCAGCACCGCCGAAGCCGGGTCGATCTGGAAGGGACCGTACGGCTCGATGCGGTCGTCGTGCCAGCCGGAGTCCTTGGTCCATACCGCGACCGCCATGTGATCGGTGAAGTACTCACCGAAGCCGGGATCGGCCATGATCTTCGCCAATTGCTCCGCAGTACGCGGATGGGACGTGCGCTGCACCGGGAACGACAATGACATGGCGGCATGCTACCGCCCACGGTCGCGGCGCCGTCCTCGCTGGCATCCCGCGAACGTGTAGCCTCCCGATGTGACCGTTACGAATCCTCATCCCAAGCCCGTCATCGCCGTCATCGCCGGAGACGGCATCGGACCGGAAGTGGTTGCCGAAGGGCTGAAAGCCTTGGTTGCCACCGTGGGTGAGGACGCCTTCGAGCTCGTCCATCACGACCTCGGCGCCGAGCGCTGGCAGCGCACGGGTGAGGTGCTGCCCGATCACGTCCTCGAACAACTGGCGGCCAGCCAGGCGATCATCCTCGGCGCGGTCGGCGCGGCCCCCGGTTCGAAGGCGATCCCGAGCGGCCTGCTGGAACGCGGACTGTTGCTCAAGCTGCGCTTCGCCTTCGACCAGTACGTGAACCTGCGCCCGTCGAAGCTGTACCCGGGCGTCCCGACCCCACTGGGGGCCTGGGTGACCGACCGAGGCCCGGTCGACTTCGTCGTCGTCCGCGAGGGCACCGAAGGTCTCTATTGCGGCAACGGTGGCGTGGTGCGCGTCGGCACCCCCCACGAGATCGCGACCGAAGTCAGCGTGAACACCGCTTACGGCGTCGAGCGCGTGATCCGCGACGCCTTCGTCCGGGCCAGCAAGCGGCGTCGCAAGATCACCCTGGTGCACAAGCACAATGTGCTGGTCAACGCCGGCGGGCTGTGGAACCGGCTCTTCAACGAGGTGTCCGCGGAGTTCCCGGAGGTGACCACCGACTACCTGCACGTGGACGCCGCCACGATCGCCATGGTGGTCGATCCGCAGCGCTTCGACGTGGTCGTCACCGACAACCTGTTCGGCGACATCATCACCGACCTGGCCGCGGCAGTGACCGGGGGCATCGGTCTGGCCGCCAGCGCCAACATCAATCCCGAGGGGACCTTCCCGTCCATGTTCGAGCCGGTGCACGGGTCGGCTCCAGACATCGCGGGCAAGCAGTTGGCCGATCCGACGGCGACGATCCTGTCGATGGCGCTACTGCTCGACCACCTTGGACGCCCAGACGACGCCACCCGGATCGAGGCCGCGGTCGATGCCGACATCCTGGAGCGTGGCAGCGCGCTGCGGCCCACCTCGGTGATCGGTGACGAGATCACCGCCCGGATCGGGTGACCCGGCACTGCCGCTCCAGGGACGGCCTGCGCTGGACGAACCTCGACCCGCCGCAGACCCGGCTCAGACGGTTTGGCCGTGGCGTCGAAAGAACGAACGGTGTTCGCCACCCAGGTGGCCGCTCAGCCACCAGATGATCTCGATCAGCACGACTCCGATCAGTCCCATCCACAGTCCGCTGGCGATGAGGGCGGCGTTGCTGGGATCCAGCTTGAGCTGCGCAACAGCCGAGGCGAGCAGCGACCAGGTCGGCCGCCAGTACGGCACCACGAAAATGGCGAGGTAGGCGAGCGTCACGCAGGCGGCGATCATCAGCAGCTTCCACCACGCATAGGGACGGCTGATGACCACCATCACCCAGGCGCCCGCCATCATCATGGTCACCAGCACGGCCGTGCTGACCTGGATCTGCAGTTGCGGATCGGCGCCGGCCGGGGGCAGCACGAGCAGGTAGCTGACAAAGGTCGTGACGGCGATCGTGATCCCCGCCGGGATGCTGAAGCGCATGACCCGGTCGAGGAAGCCCGGCCGGGCCCGCTCGGCGTTCGGTGCCAGCGCGAGGATGGAGGCCGGGATGCCGATCGTGAACCAACCCACCAACGAGATGTGGATCGGCACGAACGGGAACGGCAGCCGCCACAGCGCTACGAGCAGTGCCAGGCCGATCGAGTACATGGTCTTGGTGAGAAAGAAGTTGGCCACGCGCTCGATGTTGCCGATGACACGGCGTCCCTCGGCCATGACGTGCGGCAGGGTCGCGAAACTGTCGTCGAGCAGCACGATCTGGGCCACCGATCGGGTCGCCGCGGCCCCCGACCCCATGGCGACCCCGAGGTCGGCATCCTTGATGGCCAGGACGTCGTTGACGCCGTCCCCGGTCATCGCGACGGTGTGTCCGCGTGACTGCAGGGCACCCACCATCTGGCGTTTCTGCTGCGGGGTGACCCGTCCGAAGACCCCGGAGTTGCTCACCTGGTCGGCGAACGCGGTCTCATCTTCGGACAACGTGCGAGCATCGACGACCTCACCGGTGTCGACTCCCAGCGAGGCGGTCACCGCGCCCACCGACCTGGCGTTGTCACCGGAGATCACCTTGACCGCGACATCCTGATCGGCGAAGTACTGCAGGGTCGCCCTGGCTTCGGGACGGATGCGCTGCTCCAGAATCACCAGGCCCACCGGGGTCACGACACCCGGCGCATCAGGGGAATCCACCGGCGAATCCGAACTCCCCAGCAGCAGCACGCGGCGCCCCGTCGAACCCACCTGGTCCGCTTGCCGCGCCGCTTCGCTTCCCGGGGCGGCCAAGATGTCCGGGGCGCCGATCACCCAGTTGCCGTGCTCGACGAGGGAAGCCCCAGACCACTTCTTGGCCGACGTGAAGGGCGCAAGAGCGCTGGCCTCCCACCGCGCGGCCACCCTCGGCATTTCGTGGGCGATGGCCTGGATGGAAGCGTTCGGACGGGGATCCGTAGCGGCGATCTGGGCCAGGACCTCCCGAAGCCTCGCCTCGTCGTGACCTGCCAGCGGGATCAGGCCACCGAACACCATGCCGTTCTCGGTCAGCGTCCCAGTCTTGTCGGCGCAGACCACGTCCACCCGGGCGAGGCCCTCGATCGCCGGCAGTTCCTGGACGAGGCAGTTGTACCGTCCCAGCCGGACCACGCCGACCGCGAACGCGAGCGAGGTCAACAGCACCAGCCCTTCGGGCACCATCGGCACCAGTGCCCCCGCCATGCGGAGCACGATCTCCTGCCAGGAACCGGGGGCCTGCGTCCACTGCACCCAGACGGTCGCGATGCCCACGGGGATGAGGAGCCAGGTGATCAGGCGCAGGATCTTATTGATGCCCTGCTGGAGCTCCGACTTCACCAATGAGAACTTGCTCGCCTCGGCCGCCAGTTGGGCCGCGTACGAGTCGCGGCCGACCCGGCTCGCCCGGAACGCCGCGGCCCCGGACACCACGAAACTGCCCGACATCATGGTGTCGCCCGGCGCCTTGACCACCGCGTCCGACTCGCCGGTGAGCAGTGATTCGTCCACCTCAAGGTAGGAGGCCTCGATCACGTGGCCGTCGACGATGATCTGATCGCCCGGGCCGATCTCGATGATGTCGTCGAGCACCACCTGGTCACGGGGCAACTCCTTCGCGACCCCATCACGGCGGACGATGGGCTTGCCCTCCCCCACCACGGCGAGGTTGTCGAGGGTCTGCTTGGCGCGCATTTCCTGGAGGATGCCGATGCCCGAGTTGATGATGATGAGGAAGCCGAACAGGGCGTTGATGACCGAGCCGGTGCTGATCACCATGAGGAACAAGGCCATCAGCAGGAAGTTGATCCTGGTGAACACGTTGGCACGCACGATGTCCCACGCCGTTCGCCCCGAGCGCGGCGGCAGGTCGTTGGTCTGTCCGGCCGCGACGCGCTGGGCGACCTCAGCGGTCGTCAGTCCGGGAGTGGTGGCTGCTGCATCGATGCTCACAGCCAAAGCCTGCCACACCCGCTCGAATCGCTGGCGTGGCCCTGACGCCGAAGCCGTGCTCCGGCGCTCAAGAGCCCGCAGGGGTGGCTTGCCCGGTGGCCGGGGTGCTGGGTTGGGGCGTCAACCCACTACGGTCATGGTGTGAGCGACGACTATTCCGAACCCGCAACGGCGATCGAGACCGACGCCGCCGAGCCGACTTTCGCCGGGCTCGGCCTCGATGAGCGGTTGTTGCGGACCCTCCACGACGTGGGGTACGAGAACCCCTCACCGATCCAGGCGGCCACGATCCCCGCGCTCCTCGAAGGCCGCGATGTCGTCGGCCTGGCGCAGACCGGGACGGGCAAGACGGCGGCCTTCGCGCTGCCGATCCTGCAGCGGCTTGATCTGAAGCAGAAGTCCCCCCAGGCCCTGGTCCTGGCGCCGACCCGGGAGCTGGCACTCCAGGTCTGCGAGGCGTTCCAGAAGTACGCCGGGCGGCTGCCAGGCGTCCACGTGCTGCCCGTATACGGCGGACAGGGCTACGGTGTCCAACTGAGCGCGCTGGCCCGCGGCGTCCACATCATCGTCGGCACGCCCGGCCGCATCATGGACCACCTCGAAAAGGGCACGCTCGACTTGACCCACCTGCGGTTCCTGGTTCTGGACGAGGCCGACGAGATGCTCAACATGGGCTTCGCCGAGGACGTCGAGACGATCCTGGCCGACACCCCCACCGACAAGCAGGTGGCACTGTTCTCGGCGACCATGCCGTCCCAGATCCGAAGGCTTTCGAAGAAGTACCTCACCGACCCGGTCGAGTTCATGGTGCGGGGCAAGACGGCGACGGCGCCCAACGTCCGGCATCGCTACGTGATGGTGTCGTTCCCGCAGAAAGTCGATGCGCTCACGCGAATCCTCGAGGTGGAGAACTTCGAGGGGATGATCGTCTTCGTCCGCACCAAGAACGACACCGAGACCCTGGCCGAGAAGCTCCGGGCTAGGGGTTTCTCGGCGGCCGCGATCAACGGCGACATCGTCCAGCAGCAGCGCGAGCGCACGATCGGACAGCTCAAGTCCGGCAAGCTCGACATTCTCGTCGCCACCGACGTCGCAGCCCGAGGCCTCGACGTCGAGCGGATCAGCCACGTCGTCAACTTCGACATCCCCACCGACACGGAGTCCTACGTGCACCGCGTCGGCCGGACGGGTCGCGCCGGACGTAGCGGCGACGCCATCTCGTTCGTCACGCCTCGGGAGCGGCGACTGCTCGCGGCGATCGAGCGCGCAACCCGACAAAGCCTGTCCCCCATGACCATGCCCACGATCGAAGACATCAACGCGACCCGCTTGAGTCGCTTCGACGACGCGATCACCCAGGCACTGGAATCGGATCGGCTCGAGTTCTTCCAGCAGGTCGTTGCCCACTACGTGAACGAGTTCGACGTGCCCGAAGCGGACGTGGCGGCGGCCCTGGCGCTGCAACTGCAGGGTGACGAGCCGATGCTGCTGGACCCCGAGGCGGAGCGACCAGCCAGGCAGTTCGACGACCGGGACAGCACGGGCGAGTCCGCGCCGTCGGACGGGCGTCCGCAGCGTGGACCGCGCGGCGGCTCGGAGGTCCCGATGGCCACCTACCGGATCGCTGTCGGCAAGCGCCACAAGGTCGAGCCACGCCAGATCGTCGGCGCCCTCGCGAACGAGGGCGGCCTACGGCGCCAGGATTTCGGGCACATCGACATCCGCGCCGACCACTCCCTCATCGAACTCCCCGCCGACCTGCCCGCCAGGGTGCGAGAAGCTTTGCGGACGACGCGGATCTCAGGACGGCTCATCGATCTCACCCCGGAACCGGGTCACGCCCGCAAGTCCGGCGACTCGAAGAAGCCCTACCACAAGGGTCCTCGCGCCTGATCCTCGGTTCCTCCAGGGAGCTCGGTGCTGGCGACAGCCCTGGCTTCGGTGCAGAGCCGTACGGTTGTCTGGTGACTGAGCTGCGCGTCGAGCCAGGCCCGGGAGTGCCGGGCGGGCTGGTGATCCCGACGAGCGAGCTGGTCGAGCGCTATTCGCGTTCCTCCGGGCCTGGCGGCCAAGGCGTGAACACGACGGACTCCCGGGTGCAGTTGTCGTTCGACGTCGCCGCCTCGACGGTGCTCTCCGACGTGCAGCGCGCCAGGCTGCTCCGACGACTGCTATCGCGGCTCACCGGCGGAATTCTCACCATCGATGCCTCCGAGCACCGCTCCCAGTGGCGCAACCGTGAAGCCGCCCGGGTGCGGCTAGCCTCTCTGTTGGGTGAGGCGCTTGCTCCCCCACCTCCGCCCCGGCGGGCCACCCGCCCGACCCGCGGCTCAATCGATCGCCGGCTCGCCAGCAAGCGACGCCGCGCCGAGGTGAAGCGGCAGCGCGGTCGCCCGACGGACGGATAGCTCGTCGGGCGGGGTCGGGTCCAGCGTCACCCCACAATGGACGAAGCCCCGTCCCCTGGGGAGGGGACGGGGCTTCGTGGCCATCAGTCAGCGAGCGGCGGTGCCTTCGACGAAGTCGTCGTCGTGCGACTTCACCCAGGCCATCAGGCCGCGCAGCTTGCGTCCGGTCTCCTCGATGGGGTGCGTCTCGCCCTTGGCGCGCAGCGCCTTGAACTCCGGCGCTCCCGCATCCTGGTCGTCGATGAACCGCTTGGCGAACGCGCCGGAGCGAATGTCGGCGAGCACGTCCTGCATCCGCGCCTTGACGCCGGCGTCGATGACGCGCGGGCCCGAGACGTAATCACCGAACTCGGCGGTGTCCGAGATCGACCAGCGCATCTTGGCCGGGCCGCCCTCGTACATCAGGTCGACGATGAGCTTCAATTCGTGCAGGCACTCGAAGTAGGCCACCTCGGGCTGGTAGCCGGCTTCGGTGAGCACTTCGAACCCGGCCTCGACCAAGGCAACCGTCCCGCCACAGAGCACCGCCTGCTCACCGAACAGGTCAGTCTCGGTCTCTTCGGTGAACGTGGTCTTGATGCCGCCGGCACGCAGGCCGCCGATCGCCTTGGCGTAGGAGAGGGCGAGCGACCAGGCGTCGCCCGACTCGTCCTTCTCCACCGCGACGATCACCGGCACGCCACGACCTTCGGAGTATTCCCGGCGCACCAGGTGACCCGGGCCCTTGGGGGCGACCATGCAGACGTCCACACCCGCCGGCGGCTGGATGTAGCCGAAACGAATGTTGAAACCGTGCGCGAAGAACAGCGCATCGCCGGCGACCAGGTTCGGCTCGATCACCTCGCGATAGAGGTGGCGCTGCACCTGGTCGGGAGCCAGCACCATGATCAGGTCCGCCTCCTCGCAGGCCTGCGCCGGCGTGACGACCCGAAGCCCCTCGGCCTCGGCCTTCGCCCAGCTCTTCGAGCCTTCTCGCAGTCCTACCCGGACGTCGACCCCGGAGTCGCGCAGCGACAACGCATGGGCATGACCCTGGCTGCCATAGCCGATCACCGCGACATTGCGGCCCTGGATGACCGACAGGTCGGCGTCGGAGTCGTAGAACATCTCTGCCATTTCTTTTTCAGTCCTCTTCAGTTGGTGGTGCTTGCAGCGGTACGCGTTTTGTCGATCTTCGCACGTTCGGTGAGGGAGCGACTGCCACGACCGAGTGCGACGAGACCCGATTGCACCAATTCCCGAACTCCATAGGGGGCGAGCATCTCCAGCAACGCTTCCAGCTTGTCGGGCGAACCGGTCGCTTCGATCGTCATGGAGTCCTGGTGGACGTCGACGGTCTTGCCGCGGAAGAGCTGCACGATCTCGATGATCTGACCGCGGGTTGCGGCGTCACCGCGCACCTTGATCAGCATGAGCTCGCGGCGCACCGAGGACGCCTCGTCGAGTTCCACGATCTTGAGCACCTCGATCAGCTTGTTGAGCTGCTTCACGATCTGCTCCAGCACCTGCGGACTGCTCACGCTGACCTGCAGCGTGATCCTGGAGAACTCGTTCTTCTCGGTCGGGCCGACCGCCAGTGAGTCGATGTTGTAGCCGCGGCGGGCGAACAGTCCGGCAACGCGCGCGAGCACGCCCGGCTTGTTCTCGACCAGCACGCTCAGGGTGTGAGTGCTCACAGGTCCTCTCCTTCCCAGTCGGGCGCGAGGTCCCGAGCGATCTTGATGTCATCGTTGCTCGTGCCCGCGGCCACCATCGGCCACACCATCGCGTCCTTGTGGACGACGAACTCGACCACCACCGGCCGGTCGTTGATGGCCATGGCCGCCTTGATCACCTCGTCGACCTCTTCAGGGGTCTCCGCCCGGAACCCGGCCGCGCCCATCGACTCTGCGAGCATCGGGAAGTTGGGGATCCGATTCGTCTTCAGGTCGGTGCTGGAATACCGCTCCCCGTAGAAGAGGGTCTGCCACTGCCGCACCATGCCAAGGCTCTGGTTGTTCATCACGGCGATCTTGATCGGGATTCCCTCCAGCGCGCAGGTGACCAGCTCCTGGTTCGTCATCTGGAAGCACCCGTCACCATCGATGCCCCACACCACGGCGTCCGGGCGCCCGACTTGGGCTCCCATGGCCGCCGGGACGCAATAGCCCATGGTTCCGGCACCGCCGGAGTTGAGCCAGCGTCCCGGCCGCTCGTGGGGCAACAGGTGTGCCGCCCACATCTGATGCTGCCCAACTCCGGAGACATAGTAGGCCTCAGGTCCGACCAGTTCGCCCAGACGACGGATCACGTACTCCGGGCTCAGCAACCCATCTTTGGTGGGTTCGAGGTCGAGGGTGTACTTGGTCCTCAGGTTGGAGAGGTAAGCCACCCACGGGCTGTAATCAGGCAGGTCAGCACCCCGCAGCAGGGTGTTGAGTTCTTGAATGACCACGAGGAGGTCGCCGACGATCGGGACGTCGGCCACCCGGTTCTTCGAGATCTCGGCTGGGTCGATGTCGGCGTGGATCACCTTGGCGCCCGGCGCGAAGCTGTCCAGCCGTCCCGTCACTCGGTCGTCGAAGCGCGCACCGAGCGTGATCAGCAGGTCGGAACGCTGCAGCGCACCCACGGCCGCGACCGTCCCGTGCATGCCGGGCATCCCGTAGTTCAGCTCATGGCTGTCAGGGATGATGCCGCGGGCCATCAAGGTGGTCACCACCGGGATGCCGGTGATCTTGACCAACTCGGCGAGGGCCTCGTGAGCCTTCGACTTGACGGCGCCGCCGCCGACATACAGGACGGGGCGCTCGGCCAGCCCGATCATGCGGGCGGCCTCACGCATCTGCTTGACGTGCGGACGGGTCACCGGACGGTAGCCGGGCAGATCCAGGGACTCCGGCCAGATGAAGGGCGCCCGGGTCGCCAGGGCGTCCTTGGCGATGTCGACCAACACCGGCCCCGGCCGTCCGGTCTTCGCGATGTGGAAGGCAGCCGCGATCGCGTGCGGGATGTCCTCGGCCCGCTTGATCAGGTAGCTGTGCTTGGTGATCGGGAAGGTGATGCCGCGGATATCGGCCTCCTGGAAGGCATCCGTCCCGATGGCAGGGCTGGCGACCTGACCGGTGATCGCGACGATCGGCACCGAGTCCATGTAAGCGTCGGCGATCGCGGTGACCAGGTTGGTCGCGCCTGGCCCAGAGGTCGCCATACACACTCCGACCTTGCCGGTCACCATCGCGTAGCCCTCGGCGGCGTGCCCGGCACCCTGCTCGTGGCGGACCAGGATGTGGTTCACCAGTTTGGAGTCGTACAGCGGATCGTAGGCCGGCAGGATGGCTCCGCCCGGGATGCCGAAGACAACCTCGACACCGACGCGCTCCAGCGACTCCACGAGCGCCTGGGCCCCTGTCATGAGTGTCGGTGACTCTTCGTCTGCCATGTCTGTCATCCCTTCGCTGGGTTCGTGGTGCGGGTTTCGAGGATCGGAGCAACAAAAAACCCCCGCTGCTACTGCAGGCGAGGGAGCGCGTCGTTGAGTGGGGACTCAGGCGACACGCTGGCTAACTACGATGAGGATCGAACGCACGGGATAAGGCTTGCTCGCCCGGGACGGCAGTGTCAACCAGTCGCGCAAATCGTCCCATATCGTGAGAGACGCGTCAGAGCCAACGCTCAAGCCCCCCTTCCGACTTCATCCGCCCGGGCTGGCGCGTCGCCGCCGCCACAGGCCACTATGGCGCGGGTGACCACGCTCGGAAGGACCGTACCCATGAGATGGCTACGACACATAGCTGCTGGCGGCGCGCTGGTGCTGCTCGCGACCGGGTGGGCGCCCAGCTCCGCCGCCCAGGCCGATTCCGCGGTCACCCCGAAGAATTCTGCGATCACGGTCACGGGCGCCGGTTGGGGCCATGGCAAGGGGATGTCGCAATACGGAGCGTACGGTGCGGCACTCTCGGGCCTCAGCTACACCGAAATCCTGGCGTTCTACTACCCGAAGACCACGGTCACCTCGCTGAAGTCAGGCGACAGCCTCCGGGTCTGGATCTCCGCCGACAACGACAACCGCACGACGGTGAAACCTGCCACGGGTTTGAAGATCACGGATTCCACCGGGAAGTCGTACCAGCTACCCACCGGGAGCGGCTACACCCAGTGGCGCATCTCCCTGTCAGGTTCGGCCCGCGTGCTGCATTACCGGAAAGCCAGCGGCACGTGGGTCGCGAAGAGCACCGGTCTGGACAAGGCACGGTCGTGGTCGTTCGACAACCCCGACAAGGGCACGGTGACCCTCATCCTTCCTGGCGGCGCCTCACAGACCTACCGCGGCAACCTGACGCTCCGTCCCCACGGTAGCGGCGCACGCACGGTGAACACCCTCAGCATGGAGAACTACCTACGTTCGGTGGTGCCATCGGAGATGCCGGGCAGTTGGCACGCGGAAGCGCTGAAGGCCCAGGCCGTTGCCGCGCGCAGCTACGCCGCCCGTTACCGGGACAATCTCAACGGCCGGCAGGTCTACGACATCTGCGACACCACTGCCTGCCAGGCGTACCGCGGCACCGGCAACGAATACGGCGCCACCAGTGCTGCGGTGTCGGCCACAGCCAACAAGGTTCTGAGCTATGGCGGTGGCTACGCGCTCACCATGTTCTCCTCAAGCAACGGCGGACACTCCGCCGACGGCGGACTGCCCTACCTCGTGGCGAAGAAGGACCCCTACGACGGCAAGGTGAAGAGCCAGGCTTGGACGAAGGCCCTCTCAAGCAGCACGATCCAGAGGGCCTATCCCAGCATCGGCACCCTGAAGAGCGTTCAGGTGACGCAGCGAGACGGCAACGGCTCTTGGGGCGGTCGAGTCGACCAGGTCAAGATCGTGGGCAGCCGGAGCTCGGTCACCGTCACGGGTAGTTCGTTCAAGAGCACGTTCGGGCTCAAGGAACGCCTGTTCACCCTCTCTGGCGGCACGCCCACGAACACGTTGAGCGCGGTCGCGGCCCTTTCGGCCAATGAGACCCGATGGAAGGCACTGGGGGGGGCCGAGGGTGCGCTCGGAGCTCCCACCGGCCCAGATGTCGTGGTGGCCGGCGGGAAGCATGCCACGTACGCCGGCGGTGACCTGTGGTGGTCGGAGAAGACCGGCAGCCATTGGCTCAGCGGTGCCCTGCTGAAGGCGTACCTCGCCGCCGGGGGCCCGGCCTCGGAACTGGGTTTCCCCGCCAGCGACCAGACCACGATCTCGGATGGCAACTACGCCGACTTCGAGGTGGGACGAATCACCTGCCCGACCTCGGGCGGCTGCGGGGTTACCTACGGCTGAGTCTCAGCCGTGCCCGAGGATCTGACGATGCACCCGCTCCAAGTTGATGCCAGGCTCGCGCAACATCAGCTGAGGCAGCCCGGGCCGATGGTTGTACCGAGGGATCAAGTGCACGTGCAGATGGAAGATCTCCTGTCCGGCCACTGCCCCTGAACTGCTCATCAGATTGAGGCCGTCGGCAGCCAAACGGTCCATCAGCAGACGGCTGGTGGCGGTGATCGCCGGGGCGATCTCAACCAGCGCCGTGTCATCGGCGGTGAGGTTCTCGACATGGCGTCGTGGCATCACCAGCGTGTGACCCACATGCCACGGGTTGATATCGAGAATCGCGATGGCCGCCTCGTCGGCGTAGACCAGCTTGGCAGGGACGTCTGAGGCGACGATGGCGCAGAACAGGCAATCCATGACGGTCAGCCTACGCTCGCGTCGGAAGTCGGACGGGGAAACCGGCCTCGTGCAACGCCTGCTTGACTTCGGCAATCGTGAGCGTCCCGTAGTGGAATACGCTGGCCGCCAGCACCGCGTCGGCGCCGGCCCGTGCCGCAGCCACGAAGTGTTCCACCGTTCCTGCGCCGCCCGAGGCGATCACCGGCACGCCGACCACAGCCTTGACCGCTGCGATCATCTCAAGGTCGAAACCGTCGGTGGTTCCGTCGGCGTCCATGGAGTTCAGCAGCACTTCGCCAGCGCCCCGGTCGACGGCCTCGCGCACCCAGGCGATGGCGTCCAGTCCGGCAGGAGTGCGTCCACCGTGGGTGGTGACCCCGAAACCTGAGGGCTGTCCGGGCTCGCGGCGGGCATCGAGGGACAGCACCAGCACCTGGTTGCCGAACCGCCGTGCAATCTCGTCGATCGCCTCCGGCCGCGCGATCGCACCGGTGTTGATGCCCACCTTGTCGGCCCCGGCGCGCAACAGCGTGTCCACATCGGCTACGCCGCGGACTCCCCCGCCGACGCACAGCGGGATGAACACCGTCTCGGCGGTGCGGCGCACCACGTCATGCGTGGTGGCCCGTCCTTCGGCCGAGGCCGAGATGTCGAGGAAGACCAGCTCGTCCGCACCCTCGGCGCTGTAGGCCGCTGCCAGATCCACCGGATCGCCGGCATCTCGCAGGTTGGTGAAATTCACCCCCTTCACGACTCGCCCGTCGTGGACATCGAGGCACGGGATCACCCTGATCGCAAGCGTCATGGCGTCAGCCTAGCGATGCCGATCCACTTGACCTCCCGGGCTGGGTTCCGTGTCAGTCCTCGTCCGGTGCCGCATCGACAACCCCACGCCGGACCTGCTCGATGACGTCCCGGCAGGTGTCCCGCAGTTCGCCGGGACCGACCGCCTGGGCCACCTGTCCAGCGATATCGACGACCTGGCGGGCCCACCGTACGAAGTCCCCTGCGGTCAGGCCCGAGAGTTCGAGGACCTCCGACAACGGTCGGCCCGCCGCCCATGCGTGGATCGGCTCGGCGAAGCCGATCTCCGGTTCGGGATGGCTGGGCAGCCGGTGGTCGCGCTCGGCAAGGCTGACCTCCCGCCAGATCCGCCGAAGCGCCGACTGGGCCAATTCGGACGTTCGGTCGGGCATCCTCGCCGGGGTGCGGCGATCCCCACGCGCCTCATAGACGAGAGTCGACAGCATCGCGGCCAGTTGTGGCGCGGACAGGCCGGCCAGGATCCCCTCGTTGATGGCCTCCGCGGTCACCAGATCCAGTTCGGAGTAGATCCGAGCCAGCATGGCACCTGAGGTGGTGACATGGTGCCCGCCGTCTGGGGTGAGGTAGCCCATGGATTCCAGCACTGAACAAATCCGGTCGAAGCGCACGGCGATCGTGTTGGTCCTGCGATCGGCCTGGTGCTGGAGGGAGTCGGCCTCGCGCTCCAGCCGTAGCGCCGCCTCGGCGAATCGTGCGTGAGTCTCCCGGTCCGGGCACGAGTGACTGGGGTGATCGGCCAGCTCACGGCGCAGCGCAGCCACCGCGCTCAGGCTCTCGGCGTCGCCGGCTTCGTGGTGCGGGTCAACCCGGAGTTGGTCATGCTGCACCCGCGAGACCAGCGCAGCGGCGAGGTTGCGCCGGAAGGCTGCCGACCGCGGGTCGAAATGCTTGGGGACCTTGATCCGTCCGACGACCGTGGGCGGCGTGGGGAAGTCGAGGGCGGACAGTCGTTTCACCTGCCGGTCGGCGGTCATCACCGTGGGCTGGGGGGCATCCGGCCCGATTCCCGGATCGATCACCACGGCCAACTCGCGTTGGCGTCTGGTCGGGATGGCGATGATGTCGCCGGCACCGAGTGCCAGGAGCGCCCCAATCGCCTCGGCTCGCCGGTCCGTGCGACGAAGTCGGGCCGCCTCGGCTTCCGCGTCGCCGATCCGTGCGCGGAGTCGTGCGTAGGACTCGAAGTCGCCTCGGTCACAGGTCGAACTGGCCCAGTCCTGTGCGATCTGTTCACGATGACGCGCGACAGCGCGGGCCAGGCCTACGACGGAGCGGTCCGACTGGTATTGCGCGAAGGACTGTTCCAGCAGCCCGCGGGCACGTTCGCGGCCGACGGTGGCGACCAGGTTCACGGCCATGTTGTAGGTCGGTTTGAACGATGATCGCAACGGATAGGTCCGTCGCGAGGCCAGCCCTGCCAGCGCCCGCGGCTCCAGGCCGGGCTGCCAGCAGATGATGGCATGACCCTCGACGTCGATGCCGCGGCGGCCCGCCCGCCCGGTGAGCTGGGTGTACTCACCCGCCGTGATGTCGGCATGGCTCTCGCCGTTGTACTTCACCAGCTTCTCGAGAACGACACTGCGGGCCGGCATGTTGATTCCCAATGCCAGGGTCTCGGTGGCGAAGACGACCTTGACCAGTCCCGCGGCGAATCCCTCCTCGACCGCTTCCTTGAAAGCTGGCAGCAGGCCCGCGTGGTGGGCTGCGATGCCATTGCGGAGCGCGTCGGCGAACCCCGAGTAGTCAAGCGCAGCCAGGTCGGAGTCACTCAGCCCCTGGGTATGCCGGACGGCGATCTCCCCCAGAGCGGCGCGTTCGGCGGCGTTCGTCAACCGCAATCCCGAGTTCATCAGCTGTGCCACCGCGGTGTCGCAGCCCTGTCGAGAGAAGATGAAGTAGATCGCCGGCAACAGGTTGCCCGCCTCAAGCCGCTCGATGGTCGCATCCCGCCGGGGAACCAGGTGCCGACTGCTCTGCTGCCGGTCCCGGGCCGCCGCACCGCCGTAGCGACCCGAGCCGTAGCCGGAGGTCCGTCCGTTGCCCGAGCGACCCCGCGGACGACGGCTGTCGTCTCGCTGGTTGCGTGACTCTTCCTTGGCCAACCGCACCAGTTCGTGATTCACGTCGACGCCGGATCCGCTGGCCGGCTCGGCGAGGGCGAACAGGTCGAGCAGCCGACGTCCGACCATCACGTGCTGGTACAGCGGGACGGGACGCCGTTCCGATACGACGACGTCGACATCGCCGCGCACCTCCCCCAACCAGTCCCCGAACTCCTCGGCGTTGCTCACCGTGGCCGACAACGCCACCAACTGCACCGAGGCGGCCAGCGAGATGATGACCTCCTCCCACACCGCGCCCCGGAACCGGTCGGCCAGGTAGTGCACCTCGTCCATCACCACGAACCCGAGATTCTCCAGCGTCCGAGAGCCGGCGTAGAGCATGTTGCGCAGCACCTCGGTCGTCATCACCACGACGGGAGCTTCCCCGTTCACGGTGGTATCGCCGGTCAGCAGGCCAACCTTCGCTTCACCGTGTCGCTCACACAGGTCGTGGTACTTCTGGTTGCTCAGCGCCTTGATCGGGGTGGTGTAGAAGCACTTGCGTCCGGTTTCCAGAGCGAGGTGGACGGCGAACTCACCCACCACGGTCTTGCCCGCCCCGGTCGGTGCGGCGACCAGCACGCTGCGGCCCGCCGCAACGTGCTCGCAGGCGGTGACCTGGTAGTCGTCGAGCACGAACGGGTATCCGGCCCGGAATGCCGCCAGTGAATCCACGCAGCTAACCTACTTCGGGTGGAACACCGTGAGCATGTCCGCCACGGCCCGCAACTGCAGCGGAACCCGTCCCAATTCCTCACCGTCGGCCATCCCGTACAGGCCGTCGCCGTCGACCACCACCTCGCGGGCGCGCAACAACTCGACAGCGGGATCCTTCACGAAACCGCCGGAGTACATGGTCGGCAGCAGCCTCAGCAAGGTCGCCCGGCTGACCGGGTGGATGATGGTCACATCGAGCAGGCCGTCCTCCACGTCCGCGTTCGGGCACCCGCGCATGCCACCACCGAACACGCCGGCGTTGCCGACACAGGCGAACATGGCCGTCAGGTGCCGCGGCACGCCGTCGATCAGCAACCGGTACGGCAAGGGCTCGAACACCCTGAGTTCGGCCAGCGTCGCCCACGCGTAGCTGAGCGCGCCAAGCGGGATCGCCGTGTGGTTGGTGCGGTAGTTGACCCGTCCGTCGAAGCCGGTGCTGACGATCGAGCCGACCCAGCGCCGCTCGGCTCCGCCAGCCAGGTCACCCCGTGCTTCCATCAGATCGATGCGCCGGGTGCTGCCGGCCACGATCACCCGCACCGACCCCATCACGTCGTTCGGAACCCCGATGCCGCGGCAGAAGTCGTTACCGCGTCCGCCCGGGACGAGGCCAAGGGGCACATCGGTACCGGCGCAGGCGTTCAACCCGAGGTGCATCATGCCATCGCCGCCCATGACCACCAGGGCGTCACGCCGATGCCCCGCAACCGGCGGGCGGGCCTGCTCGACAGTGGCGATGCAGCGCAGTCTGGCCTCGCTGAACGAGCTGGTCTGGAAGACCCGCAGGTTGACACCCGGCAGGTGCGTCAGCAGCAAGGTGGCGACCTTGGGCAGCAGCCGTTGGGCTCGCCCACCGCCGGCTGACGGGTTGACGACCAGGGTGAGGACGGCGCCGTTGTCGCTAGGCCGGCTCATACGACCGCGGCCGCGTCGGCGGCGCGGCCGACCTTGCGGCGGTCATGAGCGTGGGCGATGACCTCCGCGAGGATGTACAGCAGCGTCATGGGCAGCGACAGGGCGAGCATCGAGAACGGATCAGTCGAGGGGGTAGCCGCGGCACCGAAGATGAAGATGCCGAAGATCACGTAGGTGCGCGCCTTCGCCAACTGCTGGGCGGAGACCACACCGATCAGGTTCAGGCCCACCACGACGACGGGCATCAGGAATCCTAGGCCGAAGACCACCATCAATTGCAGGGTGAGCTCCAGGAACTGGTTGACCTCAAGCAGGTTGGTGATCGGGACGCTCGAGGGGGTGAAGGACAGCATCACGGAGATGCCCTGGGGCATGATGATGTAGCCGATCAGGACGCCCAACAGGAACAGCGGGATCGCAGCGGCCAGAAACGACAGGGCCCACTTTCGCTCCTTGGCCAACAGCGCCGGGACGATGTAGGCCCAAATCTGGTAGACCCAGACCGGGCTGGCGATCACCAGTCCCGCGACCAGGCACACTTTGAGCGCCAAGGTGAAGGGCGTGACCACCCCGCTGATGACGGTAGTGGTGTCGAGGTTGGGATTCGATTCGGCCAGCATCTCGACGGCCACCAGGTAGGGCCGCATCAGGATCTGGTAGAGCGGGTCGTACCAGATGGCTGCCACGAGTGAGGCGACCACGATCGCGACCGTCGCCACGATGATCCGATACCGCAGTTCTCGCAGGTGGTCGGCTAGCGACATCACCCCGCCCGGGGCGGGTTTAGGAGGCTTCAACCAGCCCAGGCTCAAGCGGGCCATGGACGCGTGTCAGGCTTCGGTTCCGGGCTTCCGTTCCGGCTCGACAACCTCGGCATCGACAATGTCGCTGGCCTGCGGCTCGGCCGGAGCTGGCGGCTGGACGGCTGACGCCTCAGCCTTCAGCGCCGTGGTCTCTTCTTTGAATTCACGGATCGCCTTGCCGGCGTTCTTGCCAATGCCTTGCAGTTTGGAGCCGCCGAACAGCAACAGCGCGACCACCGCGATGATCACCCATTCCCAGCCACCGAGATTCGGCATTCGTCTCTCCTTCTTCTCAAGCGCTCGTGAACTCTACCCGGTGCGGGTCAGGACCTGCCCTCGACCGCCGGCACCTGGATCTTCGCCAGCAGGTCGCCGAGTTCCTCAACCCGGACACCAAGCATCTCGATTTCTGAGAACAGATCACTGGCCTTGTGCCACAGCCACACGGCATAGCTGACCACCATGATCAGCCCACCCAGAGCGATCAGGAAGAACACCACCACCCAAACCATGCCTGCCAGCCTACCCGTTGGCGCCTCGGCCGAGGACGTCGTAGAGCGCCAGCGTCTCGCGGGCCGCTTCCTGCGCTGAGCGAGCGGCCTGAAGTGGCTCGACGCGGCGCACTCCGGACCCCAACCTCAAGAGCAGGGCGCGGAGCCACGCCGGATCGGCGACCCCGATGGTGACGGCAAGTCCCTGCCGGGTTCGCCGGCTTTGCCGGATCGGGATGTACTCAGTGATCCACCGAGCCCTGGCGGCCAGCACCAGGGTGACCTCGGCAGCGTCTGCAAGGTTGTCGAGCCAGCCAGGAGCGAAGCGAGGCGGTTCGCCGCGATCCTGCGCGGGCCGTTCGGTGACCCGGACCTCGGCGATTCGATCCACGCGGTAGACGCGCCAGTCGCCACGATCCAGGCTCCAGGCATCGAGATAGGCATAACCGTCCCGTATCGCGAGCCGGGAGGGCTCGACAGCCGGGGTGGTCGTTTCGGCCCGAGCCATCCCGTCGTAGGTCAGGTCGACCACCGTCCTGGTCATGATGGCTTCGCTCAACAGGCGCCTGATCTTGGCCGATCCGGTGGCGGTCACCACACTGACGGCCGGCGTGGGCAGCAACCCGTGGGCGCCCTCCAGCTTGGCCAGTGCCGAGGCGACCGCCTCGGCGAGGTCGGGATGGCCGAGGTCGCCCAGGGTCCGCAACGCGACGACGAGACTCAGCGCCTCGTCCGGGGTGAATCGCAGCGGACGAGACAGGTACTCGGCATTGGAGAGCCGGATCCGGCCCGCCGCCAGGCTGTCGAAGTCCACTTCCATCAGGTCGCCAGGCATGCCGCCGGGCAAGCCACAGAACCACAGCACATTGAGATCGGCGACCAGTTGGTGGACGGTGATGCCGAAGACCGCGGCCGTGGCGGCGAGTTCCGCGTCCGGATGCGCCTGCAGAAAGGGCACGAGGGCGAACAACCGTGACACCTGCTCTTTGGAGGCCATTCAACTCCCTCCTGCGATGCCGGCGAGCTGCTTCAGGACGGCGGCGCGCACCCCGAACGGTTCGAGCACCAGCACATCTGGACCCCCTGCGCACACATCACCCACGAGGTCACCACGTCGGGCGTAGGTCACCTGGTAGGCGGAGAAACCGGGAGGCAGGGTGACGGGCGACTCCACGCGTCGCCCTCTGCGGCGTAGCCCCGGGGCTCGATCACCGCGGATCGCCAGCAGGGCCTCGGCGTCCGGAGCCGCCGGTTCCAGCGAAAACAACAGACTGTCCACGTCAACGGTCGGGGCCTCGAAGGAGTCGCGTCGCCCGATCGAGGTCACGTCTGTGTCGACCCGGGCGACCTTGAAGACCCTTGAGGCCTGCCGGACCCGGTCAAAGCCGACCAGGTACCAGGCGCCCCGCCGATAGGACATCGCCCAGGGCTCCACCTGCCGCTTCTCGCCCCGGTAGCCGAAGCTCACCGGCACGTGCGCGACCGTCGCCTGCCACAGCGCCTCGAAGGCCGGCTCCTTGGCGGTCACGCTGGCGCTCAGGCCTTCGAGTCGGCCTGGATCCGGTTCTACCCCGGCAGCTCTCAACTTCGCCAGGGCCGAGAGCGCCTGGTCGGCCTGGGTGGCCGATTCCCAGACGCGGGTCGCCAGTCCGAGCACCATCGTTTCGGAGGCCGTGAATTCGATGGGCGGCAGCTCGAATTCCTCCCGCCGAATCCGGTAGCCCACCTCGTCGGGAAACAGCGGGTTGTCGCTACCGGTCTCCACCGGCACCCCCATTGCCCGCAACTCGTCCTTGTCGCGCTCGAACGTGCGCTCGAAGGCGACGTCGCTCAAGCCCGCGTACCCCTCGACCACGTCACGGATGTGGGATTTCTCCACAAACCGGCGCGCCAGCAGCAGGCAGATCGCGAGGTTCATGATGCGCTCAGACTTGCGGGGGGACATTGCCGACCCAATCGTGTGTGACGGAGTGCTGACTCCGCCGACGTTACCGGATCTGATTGACTGGCCAGCACAGGCCGCAGGAGGGAGTCGTGGTGGCGGGTCGGTTTGCCCCCAGCCCCACCTCGGCGCTGCACCTCGGCAATCTGCGCACTGCGCTGGTGGCCTGGCTGATGGCGCGCCACACGGGGCGGAAGTTCCTGGTCCGCGTTGAGGACCTGGACGTGGCTCGCGTGGCGGCTGCGGCCGGCACCGCCCAGCAGCAACTGGACGACCTGGCAGCCCTCGGGCTCGTGCCCGACGTCGAGCCGGTCTGGCAGTCGCAGCGGCGGGACTTGTACGACGCTGCTCTGGAGCGGCTATCGGCGCTGACCTACGAGTGTTTCTGCACCCGCCGGGAGATTGCCGAGGCCGCTTCTGCGCCTCACGGGGACGGCTACCGTCCCTACCCAGGAACCTGCCGTGACCTAAGCGCCGCGCAGCGGGCACAGCGCCGGGCCGTACGCCCGCCGGCGTTGCGGGTCCGCGCTCACGGTGCGTGCGTGACCGTGCAGGACGAATGGGCCGGGGCCGTGACCGGGGTGATCGACGACTTCGTCCTCGTGCGCAACGACTCAGTGCCGGCCTACAACCTGGCCGTGGTGGTCGACGATCTCGAGCAGGGGGTTGACCAGGTGGTGCGGGGTGACGACCTGCTCAGCTCGTCACCCCGGCAGGCCTGGCTGGCGCAGCAGTTGGGCGGGGTACCGTCCCACTATGCCCATGTGCCGCTGGCGGTGAACCTCGCCGGTCGACGGCTCGCCAAGCGCGACGGGGCGGTGAGCTTGGCCGACCTGGCCGCACTCGGCGTGGGGCCTGCTCAGGTGCTGGGGCTGCTAGCCGGCAGCCTGGGGCTGGCAGCCCACGACGAACCGGTCACACCCGGTCTGCTGCTGGAGCGTTTCGACCCGGCGGCTCTCCCTCGAGACCCCTGGCTGGTGGACCCGGCCGCCTACGCGGCGTAGGCGAACAGCAGGTCCACCACATAGACGACGGTGTCGCCCGCTTCCACCGGCGGATTGTTGCTGCCCTGGGGGA
>JBAVKY010000245.1:0-4937 GCA_049688555.1 Propionicimonas sp. | reverse complement strand
TAACCTTCCCGCTCGTCTGAAGGGATAGCAGTTCCGACATGGCCTTGATCGCCGGTATCGACATCGGGAACGCCACCACCGAGGTGGCACTCGCGGAACTCTCCGCGGGTGCCGCCCCGGTGTTCATCGCGTCCTCGATCGTCCCGACCACCGGGATCAAGGGCACGTCCCAAAACACCCAGGGCGTCTTCCAGGCGCTCACTGTCGCGCTGGACGCGGCGGGGAGGTCGCTGTCCGAGCTGGATCTCATCCGGATCAACGAGGCCGCCCCGGTCATCGGGGACGTGGCGATGGAGACCATCTCCGAGACGATCATCACCGAGTCGACGATGATCGGGCACAACCCGACCACGCCCGGCGGTCTCGGGATCGGGGTGGGTACCACCATCGAGATCGGACACCTCGAGCGGGCCACGCCCGGTCAGCCCTACATCGTGGTCGCGGACCGGAGCTACAACTTCGAGGACGTCGCCACCCGAATCAATGCCGCGGCCAGCCGGATCCAGGTGACCGGTGCGATCCTGCAGCACGACGACGGCGTGCTGGTGCACAACCGGCTGGTGCGCAAGATCCCGATCGTGGACGAGGTCTCCCTCGTCGAGAAAGTACCGATCGGGATGCTGGCCGCCGTTGAGGTGGCCGAAGTGGGCCGGATCATCGAGACCCTGGCCAACCCTTACGGCATCGCCACCCTGTTCGGCCTCGATTCCGACGAGACAGCCTCGGTGGTGCCGATGGCCCGCTCGCTGGTCGGGAACCGCTCCGCGGTCGTGATCAAGACACCGAAGGGCGACGTCACCGAGCGCCGGATCCCGGCCGGCTTTCTGAAGTTCATCGGTGACCGCTCGGCCGAGGTCGACGTCGACCGGGGCGCTGCGGAGATCATGCGCGTCGCCGGGACGGTCGGCCCGCTCCGCAACGTCCGGGGCGAACCGGGCACCAACGTCGGCGGGATGATGGAGAAGGTGCGGGTCGTCATGGGCCGGCTCACCGAGCGCGACCCGGCCGGCATCGAGGTCACCGACCTGCTGGCCGTCGATACCGAGGTGCCGCAGAAGGTGACCGGCGGCCTCGCCGGGGAATTCTCGCTGGAGGCAGCGGTCGGCATCGCAGCGATGGTGAAGGCCGACCGGCTCCAGATGCAGCGGATCGCCCACGACATGACCGCCCAGTTCGGCATCCCGGTCGAGGTGGGCGGCGTGGAGGCCGACATGGCCGTGCGTGGCGCCCTGACCACACCCGGCGCCTCGGTGCCGATCGCGATCCTGGACATGGGAGCCGGCTCCACCGATGCCGCCGTCCTGCGCAGCGACGGCGTCGCCCGCTCGATCCATCTGGCCGGTGCGGGCAACATGGTCACCCTGCTGATCCAGTCCGAGCTCGGCCTGGAGAGCCCGGAGGACGCCGAGAACCTCAAGCGCTACCCCCTGGCCCGGGTGGAGACGCTGTTCAACATCCGGCACGAGGACGGGACGGTCGAGTTCTTCGACAACCCGTTGCCGCCTCACGTCTTCGCCCGCACGGTGGTGCTGCATCCGGAGGGGATGATCCCGCTGCCGTTGCGCCAGCCGCTCGAACTGATCCGGCAGGTGCGGATCAAGGCCAAGCAGCGGGTCTTCGTCACCAACGCCCTACGCGCCCTGGCTGCGGTGAGCCCGACGAGCAACGTGCGCGACATCGCTCATGTGGTGCTGGTCGGCGGCTCGGCCCTGGACTTCGAGATCCCCCAGTTGGTCACCAAGGCCCTCGGCGAATACCGGGTGGTCGCCGGCCGGGCGAACATCCGCGGCACCCAGGGCCCCCGCAATGCCGTGGCCACCGGCTTGGTCCTCGCCTGGGAGGAGCAGCGATGAACGCTGAGCGACCCACCATCCGGCTGCGGCTGAACGACCGGGTCGACCCCGCCCGGATCGCCGAGGTGCTGCACGGCGTCGAAGAGGAGGGCGTGCCGGTCCAGGTGACAACGCATGCCGAGCTGAACCCGCTGCTGCTGGCCCACGAGGCGAGCCTTGAGTCCCGGCTCGGGCTCGGGATCGGGATCAGCCTCGACCACGTCGTGATCACCACGGAGAAGCTGCCGGCAGACCGTCCCTACCTCGCGGCGATCTTGAACCGATCGGCCACCTCCGACCGCAGGGCCGGGGCCAATGCCGCCCGGTTGGTCAAACGAATGCCATTGTCCGACCTTTTCGCAGATTGAAGGAGCAGCCATGTCCAACCTGAGCCTCGGCACCATCGAGGTGTTCGGCCTGCCGGCCGCGGTCGAGGCCGCGGACGTCGCCTGCAAGACCGCTGACGTCTCGCTGATCGGCTACGAAACCACCGACGGGATGGGCATGGTGGCGGTCAAGATCGAGGGCCAGGTGTCGGCGGTGCAGGCCGCCGTCGCCGCGGCGAGCGTAGCCGCCGCCAAGGTCTCCAAGGTCTTCGCCACCTCGGTCATCCCTCGGCCCAGCGACCAGCTCGGGCCGGTCGTGTTCACCGCAGGGACCGTCGGTCTGGCCAAGCCCGCCCCGGCCGCCAAGCCCGAGCCCATCGTCGAAGCGGCACCGGCCGTCGCGCCCGAGCCCGAGCCGGTCGCGTCACGCACCCGCGTCGCCGCCTCCAAGTCCAGTTCCACCAGTAAGTAGCGAGAAAGGAAGAGTGAATGAGTGAAGCACTGGGTCTTATCGAGACCAAGGGCTACGTCGGGGCCGTCGAGGCCGCTGATGCGATGGTCAAGTCGGCCAACGTCGTCCTGATCGGTTATGTGAAGGTCGGAGCCGGCCTGGTCACCGTGATGGTTCGCGGCGATGTCGGCGCCGTCAAGGCCGCTGTCGACGCCGGTGCCGCAGCCGCGGCGCAGGTCGGCGAAGAGGTCGTCAGCAAGCACGTCATCCCGCGCCCGCACGCCGACGTCGAGCAGTTGCTGCCCAAGAAGGCCTGACGTGATCGCGCCGGACGCCAAACAGCTCGTCGAGGAGGTCACCCGCCTGGTCCTCTTCCGCCTGCAGGGGATGCAGGGCCAGATCGTGCTGGGAGTGTCGAATCGGCACGTCCACCTCAGCAAGGAGGATCTGGCCACCCTGTTCGGCCTCGACGAGTTGACGGTGTTCCGCAAGGTGCGCCAGCCCGGCGAGTTCGCCGCGGAGCAGTTCGTGAGCGTGCACGGTCCGAGGACGACCTTCCCCAAGGTCCGGGTGATGGGGCCGTGCCGCCCGAAGAGCCAGGTCGAGTTGAGCCGCACCGACTGCGTGAACCTCGGCATCGACGCCCCGGTCACTCAGTCCGGGCATCTGGACTCCGCAGCCCCGATCGAGATCGAGGGCCCGCGCGGCCGGATTCGTCTGGAGCACGGTGCACTGGTGGCCGCGCGGCACATCCACATGGGCCCAGGCCATGCCGAGGAGTTCGGGGTGGCCGACCAGGACCTGGTGAAGGTCGCCTTCACCGGCCAGCGGGGCGGCGTCCTGGAGAACTTCGTGATCCGGGTGAAGGACGAGTGGGTCCCCGAGATCCACCTCGACACCGACGAGGCCAACGCCCTGGGCCTGCGCGATGGCGACCTGGGGAAGCTGATCAAGGAATGACCGCGACCATGGCACAGACGATCCGCAGTATCGAGGCCCCCGAGGCGGCGATCCGCCGCTTCGCGGAACTCGTGCGCACCGGCGAGGTGGACCAGCCCGTCGGAGAGCCCCGGCTGGGCATCGACCTGGGCACCGCGAACATCGTCGTGTCCGTGGTCGACGCCCACAACCGCCCGGTGGCAGGGGCCTGGGTGCACTCCAGCGTGGTGCGGGACGGCGTGGTCGTCGACTGGGCCGGAGCCACCATGGCGGTGCGACGGCTGAAGGACGACGTCGAGCGTCGCCTCGGTCACCGCTTCACGGCAGCGTCGGTGTCGATCCCGCCCGGGATCAGCGAAGGCGACATCAAGGTCTTCCGCAACGTCGCCGGTGCAGCCGGGCTGGACACCGAAGCTGTGGTCGACGAACCGGTCGCCGCCGCCAGGGCGCTCGGCATCACCGACGGGTGCGTCATCGATATCGGACACGGGACCACCGGGGTCTCGATCCTTGCCGACGGCGAGGTACTGCTCTCGATCGACGAGGCCACCGGCGGCCACCACATGGCGCTCGTCCTCGCCGGTGCCTACCGGATCGGCTACGCCGAAGCCGAGGCCATGAAGAAGGACCCGGCCCGACGCGACGACGTGGTCGGCGTGATCCGTCCGACGCTGGAGAAGATGGCCTCGATCGCCCAGGCCGCCCTGGTCGGTTACGACGTGCCGATGGTCTACCTGGTGGGCGGTTCGAGTTCGTTCCCCAACGCTCCCGACGTGTTCGCCACCCGGCTCGGACGGCCCGTGGTCCGGCCGGTCGAACCGCTGTTCGTCACCCCGCTCGGCATCCCCATGAAGGAGTCCGACGATGACCGAGGCTGAACTGCGCAGTCTCATCCGCGACGCGATCATCGACGTGATGATGCCGGCCCCGCGGCGCGCCCTGGTGCTGTTCACCGGTGGCCTGCTGGGCTTCGACCAGGCCGTCGAGGGGCTGCGGCTGCTCGTCGCCGACGGCGTTGCGTTGGACTACCTGCAGACCCCGAGCGCCGAACGGATCCTCGACCAGGTCAAGATCCGTTCACTCGGCATGCGCGAGGTCTCCAAGCGCATGGTCGAAGAGCACAACATGCTCATCGCTCCGACACTGACCAGCAACATCGCCGCCAAGGTGGCCCACGGCGTCGCGGACTGCCTGGCCAGCAACCTGTTCAGTGAGTTCATCATGAGCAACCGGCTCGTGGTGGCTTCGCGCACGGCGATCTGCCCTGACGGCAGGGCCAAGCAGTCCTGGTTCCCGCACATGCCGCCGGGCTACGCCGACCTGCTGCGTGGCAATCTCGCGGCCCTGGCCTCCTACGGGGTGCGGCTGGCCGACGCACGGACCCTGCAC
>JBAVKY010000244.1:0-5797 GCA_049688555.1 Propionicimonas sp. | reverse complement strand
CGGTCAGCGGCCTGATGTCGGGCGTCCTGCTGTCGGTGGCGTTCTACGCCATCCTGCGGGTCCAGGCGATCACGGACGCGGCGCTCGGCCCCGAGTTGATGCGCGGGCTGCTGGTGACCGCCGGCCTGCTCTCGCTGGCGGTGACCGCAGGGCTCGTGATCACCCAGAAGGACTTCAAGCGGCTCCTGGCCTACAGCAGCATCGAACACATGGGCCTGCTAGCACTGGGGGCCGCGGTCGGCGGGCCGCTGGCGATCGCGGCCGTGCTGCTGCACATGCTGGGTCACGGGCTGGTCAAGTCGTCGATGTTCGTGCTCGCCGGACGCATCCTCGGCTACACCGGGAGCCACGACATCGCCGACGTGCGCAACCTGTTGCGGCGGCGTCCCGACCTTGGCGGGCCGTTCCTGCTCGGCGCCGCAGCGCTGCTCGGCTTCCCGCCGTTCGTCACGTTCTTCACCGAGGTCGCGATCATCTTCGCAGGGTTCCAGCGCGGCCTCGGCTGGCAGATGGCTCTCGCCTGCGTGCTGCTGCTGGTGGTGTTCGCCGGGCTCGCCCGGAACACCCTGGCGATGACCGTCGGCTCCGATCCCGATCCTGACGCTGGCCGCACCTCGCACGCGCCGCCTGATCTGCCTGCGCGGTTCCGCCAGGTCCCGATCGGGATCGCGCTTGGCGTCAGTGCCGTGATCGGCTTCGCCGCCTGGCCGCTGGCCGCCCCGTTGCTCGATGCCGTCGCAGCCCTCGGCGGTGCCCGATGAGTCGCCTCGCCCCGCCCGAGGTCGTCCGGGTCACGCGGGAGCAGTTGGCGGACGCCCTCGCCGCCCAGCTCGCCCGCGGGCTCCGGCTGGCCCTGGTTGCCGCCCACGAGGACGGCCCGGCGGGGCCCGATGCCCGCTTCAGGATCGTCCACGCACTCCTCGGGTCCGCCGGCGAACGGGTGGAAGTGGTCGTCGAGATCTCGCGCGCCGACGCCTGGCTGCCGACCCTCGCCGGCATCTCCTACCCGGCAGGCCGGTTCGAGCGCGAGATGCGCGACCTCTACGGCATCGTCCCGCGCGACCATCCCCAGCCGTACCGGCTGGTTCGCCACGGCCACTGGCCGACCAGCTACCACCCGATGCTCACCGACGCCGACCCGAACCCCGACTTCGGCTCCCACGCGGGGTTCCCCTTCGCCGAGGTGACCGGAAAGGGTGTCTACGAGATCCCGGTCGGCCCGGTACACGCCGGCCTGATCGAGCCGGGACACTTCCGGTTCTCGGTGGTCGGGGAGACGATCGTGCGAATGTACCAGCGGCTCTACTTCGTCCACCGTGGCGTGGAGAAGCTGTTCGAGGGACGCCGGGTCGCCGACGGAATCGCCCTCGCCGAAAGGATCAGCGGCGACACGGCCGTCGGCCACAGCCTCGCCTACGTGATGGCCGTCGAGGACGCCCTCGGCATTGACGTTGGCGAGCGGGACCGGCTGGTACGGGCACTCCTGCTCGAGTGCGAGCGCCTCTACAACCACATCAACGACGTCGGTGCGATCGTGAACGACGCCGGCTTCGGCATCATCAACCAGCACGCCGGACGACTCCGCGAGACCCTGCTCCGGCACAACGCCCGGCTCACCGGCCACCGCCTGCTGCGGGGCGCCATCCGGATCGGCGGCGCCGAGCTGCTCGCTGAACCAGACCTCGACCTGGTTGCCTCGGTGGCTGCCGAAGCCGCCGAACTCGCCCGGCTCTCCACCGACCACCCCATGGTCGCCAACCGGCTCAACACCACCGCGATCCTGCCGCTGGAGCAGGCCCGGAGCCTCGGCGTTCTCGGCTACGTGGCCCGCGCGTCCGGTGTCGCCGTGGACGCCAGAGCCGAGCAACCGTTCGTCGACCTCGGCGAAGGCTTCCGCATCGTCACCGCTCAGACCGGCGACGTCCGGGCCCGCTTCGACGTCCGGGTGGGCGAGCTGGCCGTGTCGGCCGGCCTCATCGCCGACCTGACCGCGCGCGTCGCCGGGTGGGACGCAGCGACGCCAGCCACTTTCCCGCCGGCAGGTGAGGGAGCCGGGCTGGGCGTCGTCGAGGCGTGGCGGGGGACGCTGGTGCACCGCGTCGAGATCGATGCTGATGGGCTCCTGAGCCGCGTCAAGGTGGTGGACCCTTCATTCGCAACTTGGCCTGCCCTCGGGATCGCGCTCGCAGACACGATCGTCCCCGACTTCCCGCTGGCCAACAAGAGCTTCAACATGTCCTACGCAGGAAACGACCTCTGAAGTCGTTGCTCACGGTCAGACGGCGTAGTGCCGCACGAAGTTCCGCAGGACAGAGTGTTGGACGCCGGTGACGTCGCTGCCGTACGCCATGGCGATCAACTCGTCCAACTCGGCGGGGTCGAAGTAGCCGGCGTGCTGGTAGATCCGCATCCGGGCGGCCAGGTCGTCCGCGTCGAGCTCAGGGTGGAACTGGGTGACGTAGACGTTGTTGCCCACCCGGTACATCTGGACTGGGCACTCCGTCCCGGTGGCCAGCAGCGTGGCGCGCGGCGGGGTGCCGTTGCAGGCCTCCTTGTGGCCCACGAACGCGTGGAAGGAGTCCCCAACGTCGGCCATCAGGGGATCGGTGGCCCCCTCGGGCGTCACGATGATCTCGGTCGCCCCGACTGGCTCGCCGTAGCGGCGGTCGACCAACCCGCCGAGGTGGGTGGTGACCGTCCCCACCCCGTAGCACATGCCCAGGAAGGGGAAGTCGACGTCGACGATCCGGTCGACCAGGTGGGCGAGTTCGGCTTCGACCCGCTGCTGGACGACCGTCTTCTGGGCTTCGGTGACACTGAACGAGCTGCCGCCAAGGATCACGCCGGAGTACTCGTCCAGGTCGATATGAGGCAGCGGCTCGGATTCCACCCGGTGGTGACGCAGCGTGTCGGCGGTCAGCCCGGCGTGCCGCAACACCGAGCGATACTCCGCCGCAGCGGCCTCGTCGTGATCGCGGGTGGCTAGCAGCAGGAACGGTTTCACGCTCGACAGGCTAGCCGGTCATGAAGCCGCTGGCCGGTGCTGCCCGCGTCTGCCGTCCGACCCGATTCGCGGCAAACGGGTGGCTGGCAGGCGGGGAGCGCCGACCTTCGTCAGGCGAACGGAGTGACGGCCCCGGTCTCGGCCACCAGGAGCGCGGCCACGGCCCGAAGGTCCCCATTGCTGGCCGCGGCCACCGCCCGCTGTCGTTCGTAGGATGCGCCACGAGTGGCGAGGGTCTCGGCGAACCGCAGCTCCTGCTCACACCCAAGGTCGCGGGCGACCGGGGTGAGCCGTTCCAGCCATTCCGCCAGGTACTCGCGCAGAGGTCGCACCCGCTTGGGGCGGTCGGGGGTGATGACTTCGGCGTCCAGACCGTAGCGGGCCGCCCGCCACTTGTTCTCCTTGACCAGCCAGGGCGGCAGGTCCTCCACCACTCGTTCCCCTTCGTAGTCGCGGGCGATGAACTCGGCCAGGCTCTGGGTGAGGGCGGCCAGGCAGCCCAGCTCCGCCAGGGTCGGCACCGAATCGCCCGTCCGGTTCTCGACCGTCCCGAACCTGGGGGACGGCCGGACGTCCCACCGGATCTCGGCTGGGACGGTGATCATGCCCACTTCGGTGAGTTCCGTGGCGTAGGCCTCGAACTCCTCCCACCTGGTCATCCGGTAGGGCAGCCCATTGGTCGGCAACTGCTGGAAGAGCATGGTGCGCTGGGAGGCGTACCCGGAATCGTGGCCTTCCCAGAACGGCGAGGAAGCCGACAGGGCCAAGAACAGGGGGTAGAACCGGGCCAGGCCGTTGGTGATGGGCAGTGCCTTGTCGCGGTGATCGACCCCGACGTGAATGTGGGTGCCGCAGATCGCCATCTGGCGTCCCCACCACTGGGTGCGCTCCTTGACGACGTCGTAGCGCGGTCCGCGGAAGGGTTCCTGGAGATGCGAATGGCTGAACGGGTGACAGCCCGATCCCATCAGCTGGATCCCCATACCGTCGGTGACGGTCCTGATCCGAGCCAGGTTCTCGGCGAGATCGGCGACCGCGTCCGAGACCCGCGCGTGCGCCCCCGAGACGATCTCCACCATGCTCCGCAGGTATTCCTTGCGGATCGGGGTGTCCTCGCCGGCCCCCAGGGTGGCGAGCAGCGGGGCCGCCGCCGGGGTCAACTCCAGGGTTTCTGCGTCGACGAGGGCAAGCTCCCACTCCAGCCCGACGCTGGATCGCGGCGAGTGAGCGAAATCGACGTGCATGTGACTGGCCCTCCCGCTAGGTGGGTCGATTCTAAGCGCCGGTTTCGGCCTGGGAGGCGCAGGCGTCACTCCCAGACCAGGATCACCTTGCCGACGTTGTCGCCCGACTCCAGGTGGCGATGGGCCTGGCCGACGTCCGCCATCGCGAACCGGGTCTCCGGCGCGGGCTTGATGCGGCCTTCGGCAACCAACGGCCACACCCGGTCACGCACCCGGCCGCAGATGTCGACCTTCTGCGCCACCGGTCGGAACCGCAGGCTCGTCGCCGTCACGGTTCCGCGCTTGGTGAGCAACTTGTTCAGATCGAGCGTGCCCTTGCGGCCGCCCTGCAGGCCGATGACGACCAGCCTGCCGTCGGCCGCCAGCGCATCGACGTTCGGCTCGAGGTACTTCGCGCCCATGACGTCGAGCACCACGTCGGCTCCCTTGCCGCCGGTCGCCTGCTTCACCCCGTCCAGCCAGTCACCGTGGTAGTCCAGCGCGACGTCGGCCCCCAGATCGAGGCAGAGCCGCCGCTTGTCCGGGGTTCCTGCGGTGACCAGCACCCGGGCTCCGAGAGCCTTGGCGTACTGGATGGCGAAGGTCCCGATGCCTCCGGCGCCGCCGTGGATCAAGACCGTTTCGCCGGCCGCCAGGTGCACATGGTCGAAGTTGGAGACGACGGTCGCAGCGACTTCGATCAGCCCGGCGGCGGTGATCAGGTCAACGTCGGGTGGCGGCGGGATCACCTGTCCCGCGGGCACGCTGACGTACTCGGCGTAGCCGCCACCGGCCAGCAGTGCCACACACGGATCGCCGGGGGCCCATCCCGTGACCCCCGCACCGATCGCCTCGATGACGCCGGAGACTTCCAGGCCGATCACGGTGCTGATGCCGCGCGGGGGTGGGTAGTACCCCTGGCGCTGCAGCAGGTCAGCGCGGTTCACCCCGGCGGCCCGGACGGCGATCACGACGTCGCCCGGTTCGGCCGTCGGCTTCGGGGCCTCGGCCAGGATGAGGTTCTCGGGGCCGCCAGCGGCGGTGACGTCGACGATGCGCATGGGAATCAGCTTGTCACGCTCGGAGTCGGCGCAGCAGCCCCGTCGGACCAGGTCTCGATTGCGGAATTGAGCAGCCCCTGCTCCCGTCCTCCTCCCGCACTTTGCGCCCCGGAAGTGACTCTGCGCCCGCTGGAGGGGGCGCAAGGTCACTTACGGGGCGCAAAGTCGAAGCGGGGGAGGCGCGGTAGCGACGCGGGTGGGTGACGCGGGGGAGGCGAAGCCGCGGGGTGACGCGGGGGAGGCGAAGCCGCAGGGGCGACGCGGAGGAGCGCAGGCCGCCGCAACTGACGTGACCTCGACTCGCTAGGATGGGGCGACCGGGCGAGGTCGCATAGTGGTCTAGTGCAGCCGCCTTGAAAGCGGCCGAGCGTCAAAGCTCCGTGGGTTCGAATCCCACCCTCGCCGCCCGCGGGCTATGTTGACCAGGGGAGCGCTGCGCAGTGACCACGACACACCAGATGAAGCCACGTCCACCGGTGCGTGCCTTCGCAGTGGCCGCGGGGATGGCC
>JBAVKY010000243.1:0-12620 GCA_049688555.1 Propionicimonas sp. | reverse complement strand
GTGCCCACGCGGTTGGCCAGCGAGGTGAACGTCATCCGGGTTCGGCTGACCAGCCGGGTCCGGTCTTGCGCCTGCTCCAGGTTCCAGGTCCATGACCAGGTCCCTTCGTCGTTGCGGGTGGCCAGGAAGTGCGCGGGGTCGAGGAGCATGACCCGCAGCCCGGTGCCGTCGTTGTCCAGCGGGATGATGTCCCCGACTTCGAGGTTCTTGAGCCCCTCGATGATGCGATCGGCGCTCGTGACGTGCAACCCGGCCAGGCGTTCCAGCCAGTCGTAGGTGTAGCCACCGGCCGCCCGATCCCTATCTGAACGAGCCAGGGCCAGACCTGCTCCGGTGGGGCCGCGATGGTGATCGCCCGGGTCAGGAAGATGACCAGCACCCCGCTGGCCCTGACCGGCGGCCTGCGGTCGCGCGCGGTCATGGAGGGCCTGGTCCGCGACGGGGTTGTCGGCGTGGTCGGCCTGGCCCGACCCCTGGTCGAGCAACCCGACGCCCCCCGCCGGCTCCTCGTCGGCACCCTCGACCGGATCACCCTCTCCGGCCGTCCGTGGGCCCAGGCGCGAATGAACTGCTGTGGTACATCGCCCAGTTCCAGCGTCTCGCCAACGGGCAGGGCTTCGACCCCGACTGCTCGATCCGCAGCCTCCAGCAGCGCGTGCTCGTCACCGCCGAGCAGCAGGCACTCACCAACGCCCGCCACACCATGAGCCACCTGCTGCACCACAACTGACGACCCGAGAATCCCCCGCTCAAGCCCACGAGTCCGGCCCGGCGGCCTGAAGCATCCCCGGTTCGGTCCCACGTCCCTCGGGCGGTGATGCCCATGCCCCAATGCGCCCGATAGGCGGCGATAGGGGGCATGAGGAGCGCTGCTGCACCCGCGTGTCCTGGGCACAGGGCGTTTGCGTCTATTCGACGTCGATGATCTGGCCGTTGCGGGGCAGGTGGCCACCGAAGGTGATGGGCACAGCGCAGGCGTGAAGCACGTCCACCCGATCCATGGCCTGAAGGTGGACGTGCGGTTCGGTGCTGTTGCCCGAGTTCCCGCAATTCCCGAGCCGCCGGCCCACCTGGACTGTCTGGCCAGGGCGCACGGCGACGCTGCCGAGTTGCAGATGGCACACCACGACCACCGAACCGCCGCGCGTTTCAATCATCACGTGGTTGCCCGCCAGCTCCAGCCAGCCCGCTGCTGCGCGACGACGCTGTGTGATTGCGTACCCGACCGACGACAGTCCACGGAAGGCCCGGTGATCAGGCGCAGTGGCATGCACGCCGACGACGACGCCGTCGACAGGCGCGAGGATCGGCCGCCCGAATCCAGGGAACCGCACGGCCGGTTCGGGGCGCAGCAGGGAGCCGACCGTGATCGGCGCCGTTCGCCCTACCTCGTTGACCGGGACGAAGTCGATCGCGAATGAAGTTCCCAGCAGGGTCGTGCCGTGGCTGGGCACGCGATTCGCAGGGCTGTTCTGGGTCAGCCAACGGCCCTTGAACGGGTATGCCAGGTCAAGTGCCGCCAACATTCGGTCGACCCCACTCCCTTACCGTGACGCTCGCCATTCTGCCCGCCGCCATCAGGCCCCCCCGTAGCGTGCATGTGTCGCGCCCTCGATGGGCGACTAGCGGCGGAGTGCCGCGGGCTGATGTGCTTGCCTGTGCGCCTGCAACGACGGTCAGGGCACGAGTGCCACGAGCCTTTCGATGATGTCGGCAAGCTCCGCCGGCGGTCTGCGTAGCCTGGCACGCGGCGGTAGTGGGCACCGCTGCCTGACGCCGCGGTCGACCCGAGGGGGTCAGTAGCCGATCGACCTCAGGTACTCGCGGGAGTCCGCGAGGCAGTCGAAGGGGTCGCGGCCGTAGGTGTCGTCCTGCTCCACGAAGAAGTACTCCGCGCCCGCGTCCTGCGCGGCGGGCAGCAGCTTTGGCCAGTTCATGTTGCCCGAACCCACCTCGGCGAACTGGGCGATGTTCACGAACACGCTGTGGAACCCGGCCATGTCGCCCTTCTCCAGCAGCTCCATGGCGCTGGGCGGCAGCGGCACCACGCGGAAGTCCTTCACGTGGATGATCCTGCACACCCCGGCGTACTGCTCGAGCATGTCGAGCGGTGCCATGCCACCGCGCTGCACCCAGTGGAGGTCGACCTCGAAGCCCACCGAGGGCGCCACGCGCCGCACGATGTCGAAGATGCGCTCGCCGTCGAACTGGGCGAGGTCCACGTGGTGGTTGTGGTAGCACAGCGTGATGCCCTCGGCGGCGAGCCGCTGGGCGGCAGCCTCGCACTCCGCGGCCCAGGCCTCGCAGGCCTCCTTCGATGCCATGGCGTCGAACGGCATCCCGCCGATGCGCACGAACCGGGTGCCCAGCCGCGTGCAGTCGGCCACGACCTTGTCGAAGTGCTCCTCGAGGTTGTCCCCGGTGCCGACCGGTCCCGGCTTCAGGGCCACGGACAGCGCGCCCACGTCGATCCCGAGCTCGGAGCGCCCGCGTTCAGCCCGGCGAGGTGGCGTTCCTCGTCGAAGTCCTCCATGTCGACCTCCTGACCGGTCCACGAGGACAGGTGCATGGCGTTGGCCAGGCGGACCCCGTTGATGCCGTCGCCTCCGGGAGCGACGAGGGGCTGGCCCTCGAGCACGTTGAGCGCGAAGTTCTCCAGGACGGTGGAGTGCTGCTCGCCGAAGACGGACTCGTAGACCTTCTCCTCGGTGCTGATGAGCCCGGTCGTGTCCATCTTCCCCATGAAGAGCTGCATGACCTGTTCCATGCCCATGTTCTCGCTGATCTCCTGCTCGGGGCCGGAGAGACGCGTGATGGTGACCTTCTTGGAGTCGTCGACGACGACCTTGCCCTGGTCGAACAACATCTCCAGGCGATCCGTGCCGATCATGTCGTGGGTGCACGTCATGAAGTGCCCGGTCGCGCCGTTGCTGAAGTCCACGATCGCGTTGACCTCGTCCTCGACGGCGATGTCGCGCTTGTAGCCGTAGGAGAGCTTGGCGAAGCACCGTTTCGGGACGCCGCACATCCACTGCCACAGGTCGAGCTGGTGCGGGGCCTGGTTGACCAGGACACCGCCGCCCCAGGTGGCGCGCCACTCGGACTGGTCGTAGTACCCCTGCGGCCGCCACCAGTTGGTGATGATCCACGAGGTGTGGCGCAGCGCCCCGAGCTCCCCGGAGTCGATGAGCCGCTTGAGGTCGACGTAGAGCGGGTTGGTGCGCTGGTTGAAGAACACCCCGAAGGTGAGTTCGGGCTTGGTGGCGGCGAAATCGATGAGTTCGCGCGCCTGCTTCGTGTAGACGCCCACCGGTTTCTCCACGAGGGCGTGGATGCCCCGCTTCAGGGCATCGATGCCCATCTCGGGGTGCAGGTAGTGGGGGACCGTGGTGACGACGGCGTCGACCGTCCCGGACTCCAGCATCTCGATGTGGTCGGTGAAGAACGGGACGCCGAGCTCGTCGGCCCGGGCCCTCTTCTCCGGGAGGATGTCGCAGATCGCCCCAACATCCATGTGGGGCACGGTCCCCTGGCTGATCAGGTTGGCGTACAGGCCACCCTCCGCGCCGAGGCCGATGATGCCGAGCCGGACCTTGTCCGTCATGGGTTCTTCCCTCACTTCTCGTGGGTCTGGTCGTAGATGGTCTTGAGCATGCGCAGCGACGCCATGGCTTCCTCCGGCGAGATCCAGAAGGGCTCTGGGTCGTCGAGCCGGGCGTAGAAGTCCCGGATGAGGATCTCGTGCGAGGACCCCCCAGTAGGTCCGTCCCGCGGACGCGACCTGGCGTTCGGGGAACACCTCGACGGTGCCGTCCTCGAGGGTGAGCGTCAGCCCGTCACGAATGGCCAGCGCCCCCGGTCGCCGTAGATCTCGACCTCGACGGGCCGGTGGACCGGTGCCGTGAGGGTGGCGGAGTAGCTGGTCTGGGCGCCGTTCGCGTGGGTGAACAGCGCCTCGGCCGTGTCCTCCACGTCGATCACGTCCCCGAACTTCCGGGTGGCGGCGTGGCCATCGACGGCGATGACGTCGCCCATCAGCCACTGCACCAGGTCCAGGGTGTGGATGGCCTGGTTGATGAGGAGTCCGCCGCCACTCTCGGCGAACGTTCCGCGCCACGACCGGCTCAGGTAGTAGTCGGCCGTCCTGGCCCAGACCACGGACGCGTAGGCGCCCCTGATCTCCCCCAGCAGCCCCGAGTCGATGATCCTGCGGGCCTGCTCGGACGACACGTTGTAGCGGTTCTGGAAGCAGATGCCCACCTTCGCCGTCGCGGCCCTCGCGGCGTCGACGAGCCGCTGCCCCTCCTCGAGGGTGTGGGCGATCGGCTTCTCCTGGATGACGTGGATTCCGGCCTCGAGGCAGTCGATCGTCACCTGCACGTGCTGGTGGTGCGGCGTGGCGACGTGGACGACGTCGGGACGCGCCTCGTCGAGCATCCGACCCAGGTCGTCGTAGCCCGCGGCTCCGAAGTCGACGGAGGCGGATTCCAGCCGGTCCGGGTCGGTGTCACAGACGCCGACCAGCTCGATGGTCCCGATGGCCTCGATCGCTTCGGCGTGGACCACCGAGACGTCGCCACATCCCACGATCGCGGCCCGCTTCACTGCGGCACTCCCGACAGTGTCATCTGTAGTTGATGCCCTCCTCGCGCAGGATTCCCGTGAGGGCCTCGTACGCCGTCGTGCACAGCTCCGGACCGCACAGGCCGCCGAAGACGTCGAACTGGCCGAGGTGCGGCTCGATCGAGACGAACCCGTAGTAGCCGTCGGCATGCAACGAGCGGAGCAGCTCCCGGACCTGACTGTCCCCCTGGCCGGCGGGGACCACGGAGCTGTCGGCGGCCTTCGCGTCCTTGATGTGGATGTAGTCGGTGTACGGACGGACCGCGGGCAGTGCCTCGTCCACCGGACGGATGCCGCACTGCACGTAATTGGCGGGGTCGAAGATGGCCCGGAAGTTCGGCGACTCCATCGTCGTGACGAGGTCGACGACGCGCCGCGGGATGTCCCCGAAGATGTCCTTCTCGTTCTCGTGGAGCATCGTCACCCCGCCCGCCTCAGCGAGGTCCACGAACGCTCGGGTCCGACGCATGACCTCGTCTCGGTGGCTGTCCGGATCGTCGGCCTCGGGGATGAAGAAGGAGAACATCCGGATGTACGGCGCGCCGAAGAACGGCGCCACCTCCACTGCGCGGCGCGCGCGTTCCAGGTGCGCCTCGAACGGGTCGGTGATCTGGATCTTGCCGATGTCGGAGCCCACGGAGGACAGGGCGATCCCGGCGGCGTCCAGCATCCCCTTCGCCTCCTGGAGCTGTCCCTCGGAGAGGTCGAGCACCTTGGTCCGCCACGCGCTCCGGAACTCCACGTTCCGGAGCCCGAGCTCCGTCATGAGACCGAGTTGCTCGGCGAGGTCGAAGGAGACCTCGTCTGCGAATCCCGTCAGTGTCGAGCGCTAAGTCCGACCGGCTGCGCCACTGCACGAGGAACGCCACCGGCTCGGACTCCGATCCCGTTCTTCGGGCCTCGGTGCCTCGCCGTGGGTGGTGTCCTACCAGGTCTTGAGAGTGAGCATGTCGTTCCGGGTCAGGCCAGCCTACGGTTTCGACTCCTCGAAGCTTGTGGTTGGTCGCGTCAAGGATCGGCCGCGCCGGCGGAACTAGGGCAGGTCGAGCAGCAGGGCCAGGGTCTCGCGGATCCGCAGCAGGTCGACGGGTCCGACGTTGCCGATCACGGTGGCGATGCGACGGGTGGAGACGGCGCGGACATGCTGGCATTGGGCAGCTGAGGGCCGATCCAGCCCGCTGGCGCCCGGGTCGATGGTCACCTCGCTGCGGAAGCCACGCAGGGTCGAGGTCACCCGGACTACCTGGACGACGGTGGGCGCCTGGTCGAGCACCGCTTGAGCCGTGACGACGACGGCTGGTCGGGGGAAGCCCGCCTCCCGGCCCGTGGGTACCCCGAGGTCGAGCTCGACGACGTCACCCGAGGTCAGCATCGAGCCACGCTGCCTCGTCCTCGCGCGGGTCGACGGCCAGCTGAGCGCCCATCGACGACTGGTCGTAGCGCCGCACCGCCAGCCGCACGGCTTCGCCGACGCTGACGTGCTCGTCCTGAGCGATGCGCTTGAGCGCACTGTGGGTGTCGGAATCGATCCGGACCGAGGTGCTCTGCATGCAGATCAGCATACGCCCTTGTAGGCATGTCCGGACCGGGCGGAAGTGCCCTTGGCGACCATGATCGCAACCCCGGGTGCATGACGATCTGTCGGGTATGCGCCGAGCAGGGACGGGGAAAGCCATGGAGAGCGCTGACCGTCACACGATCGGGGTGGCAGGGTCGAGCGATCCACTCGACTGGCCGGTGAGCTGCTGCTGGTGGCGGGTGTCCCCATTCTGGCCGGCTGCACCGGCAGCAGCAGCGATCGACCAACCCTGCCGCCAGCTGCTACGGGGTCCCAGCAGGCACCCACCCCCACCCCCAGCCCCATCGAGATCGTCGGTGCGGTTGCGCTGTTCTCCGGCCGCCTACCGGCCCCGGACCGCCTCCCTGACCGACCCCCTGCGGGCTAGCAGCCAGCACCTGGCACAGCTGCTCACGGCCTCCGTCCCCGCCGACGTCCTCCGGGGGGCAGGCCCCCTCGACGGCCTGACCATCTCGGCCGGCGCCGTCCCGATCTTCGGCAACGACAACCCCCCGCGCCGGTCCCGTTCCCGGTCCTGGCCGCGGTGGCCGACTCCCTGGCACCGGCCCCGCCGACGACGCCCGCCTCACCGACCACGCCTTCGCCGAGGACACCGTCGACCACCCATAGGCGGTTTCGACCGGGTCGGGCACCCCGTCCCCAGCGGATTAGCCCCAACGTGCGCGACAGACGGCGCTGTGGGGCACCTTGGCAGGTGCCCCTGCGCGCGGTGGTGATTTGTCTGCCGCGACGACAGGGGAACTCCAAGGAAGCCGTGGACACGGCGCTGGGCTCCGGCGCAGCAAGGGCGGTCCGCTTTTCACGCGAGAGGGTGGAGCGCGCGGCGTCGCTCCGGGAAACCGCCGCCACGCTGCCTGAGACCTGGCCTGCCACCGTCAACGATCCCGAAGCGACCCGGGGCCGCCTCGCTGCACTACTTGGCTGGGCGGGGACAAGGTCACCTCGCGCAGTTCGGAAGCTGTCCAGACCTGAGCCGGGCCTGTGTACCCGAGCAGCGTGGATGACGATGGTCGCGGTGATCAGCACGACCTTGAGGTTGATGACATTGGGCTCTGGCGCTCGAGCAGCCCGGGGAGGAGGGTGTGATTGAGGGAGCCGAGGCACCGGGTGCCGCAGAGGGCGTGAGGCCGCACTGGGCGGTCGGGCGGGGTTCTACGGAAGGGGCGAGCACGGTGATCAAGGAGTTGCACAGGCGCAGCGCGCACATCGACGCGCCGGTGGAGAAGGTCTTCGCATACGTCAAGGAGCCGCGGCACTTCCTTGAGGCGTTCCCGGAGCAGGACCGCCGGCACATGGCGCTGGCCGAGGTGAACCTCACCCCGGAGGGCGGGGTCGGGTCGACCTACCGATTGATGGGTCGGATGTTCCTGCTCTTCCACCTGGAGTGGACCTTCACCCGGGAGGAGTACGTCGCCAACGAGCGCTTCGTGGACCACACACAGTTCGGCGGGGCGTGGACTTTCACCGTCGAGCCCGACGGGACCGGCACGACGCTGTCCGCAGCCTTCGGGTGGTCCGACACGGTCCCGTTCGTGCCCGAGTTGATGGACCTCAGCTGGAACGGTGACAGCGACCTCGACGCGATGCTGGCCAACCTCAAGAAGGCGATCGAGACCTGACGGCCCCCATCTGGTCTGTGCTGGGTCAACGTCCCGGCGTGCCCGGCGATCTGGCACCGCCCTCACTGATTGAGGCTTGTCTGGGGCAGCGGACCTGGCGCTGTCGGATATCCACATCGGTGAACCCGGCGTTCTCCAGGATGCGCCGGTGGTCCGCCTCACCCATGCGCCGCACCCCTTAGGAGACGGCAGCGCTCTGGGCAGGGGTCCTGGCCGGTTGCGGGTCGACGGTCACGAACCGGCCGCCGGGGCGCAGCACACGGAAGACCTCACTCGCGCTCGCCGGCGCGTTGATGGCGGTGGCCGCGGTGAACAGGGTGTCGCCGAAGGGAAGCTTCGCGGCGTTGCCGAGAACCAGTTCTGCTGTGCCTGCGGCGATCCTGTCGGCCAGGCGCCGTTCGGCGGCACGCAGCATCAGGGGGGACGCATCGAGACCGACGACCCGGCTGACGTGCTGCGCCTTGGCAGCCATGAACGCTCCGGGCCCGCAGCCGATGTCGAGCAGTTCGTCGTCGGACCGCAGGTCGAGCATGTCGGCGACGCTCCGGTAGACGCCGGCTCGATGATCGGCGTCAGCTTGGCCATCAGCCAGCCCCCCGGCCCGTTGCACCAGAACGCCTGCGGCCCGCCCGGCGCGAACACTGTTAACACCGCGTCCTCGTCGGGCACCGCCTTATCGTCCCGCTCCCTGCCACCCGGGCGCGGACCAACGCCGCGCCGGCGGCGACCGTCCCCCGGCCATCAGCGCAACTGCTGTCCGTCGACGCATGCCAGCACCTCGATCAGAGCCCTCTCGCGGGCTCACGCCTACGCTGCACCACCTGGCGCCTCGATCGACAGAGCCCAAAGCCCCGCGTGGGGGGAAACCGGCACCGGCTGGGCGAAATGTGCCGGTGATGCGCTGTACCGACCCCGCGCACGCCGTGCATCATCGTCACGATGGAGGAGTCCATCAGCCCCGAGTCGCCGAGGTGGCGGATGTGGAGCTCGACGTGGGCGCGCTGGATACCCAGCAGCGGGTCCAGCCCGTTGCCCTCGCACCAGGCGAACCAGCGCGCCAGCTGGGAGGAGTACAGGGCGTGGGTGCGGCCGGAGTAGCGGGCCAGGAACGACACCGCCGCCAACTGGGCGGTCGACATCGACGTCGGCTGGAACGGCAGCAGAATCGTGGACGAGGACATGGCGTCACCTCACGCGGCGACCTCGCAACAGGCCCAGACCCCGCCCGCCGCCAACACGGCCAGGCACCGGACCCCACCGACGCTAACCCCACCCGCTCGGCGTGAGCGCGTCCACTGAAGGCCGAACCTCTGGCCGCTAACTTCCGGGATCGCGGCCGGTACCGGGCCGCGCGCTTCCCCCGACCGCGATTTCGTATTACGCTTCTACGGTGGAGACGATCAAGGGCCAGGCAGTCACCGAGCAGGACATCCAGGACTGGGCAGACGAGGCCGAACACGGCTACGACGTTGAGCAGCTGCGCAAGCGCGGCCGTAAGCCGATCGGCGACGGGCCCGCCCGGGTCGTCCCCGTGCGCATCGACGCCACCTTGCTGGCCGCGCTGACCGAACGCGCCGAGCGGGACCACGTCAGCCGCTCGGAGGCCATTCGGGCCGCCATCCGCTCCTACGTCGCGTGAAGGTCCACGAATCCGCACGCAAGCACGGCATCGACCCGGAGGACGCCATCCATGCCGCCGAGAATGCCGTCTTCGTCAGCGACCTGGACGACGACAGCCCCGCCCGGCAACTGCGCCTCGGATTCGACCCCGCCGGCCGCCTCCTCGAAGTCGTCGTGCTCCGCTTCGACAGCGGCAACGAACTCGTGATCCACGCCATGAAGGCACGACGCCAGTACCTCGACCTCCTCGACTGACCACTGCCGGCACCCAGTCACCCAGAGGTGGCAACAACCATCCCCCCGGCGACATCCCGGAACGGCCCCCAAGCCCGGAGCAGCGCGCGTTTCGCGGCGGTGTGGGGCACCTGGTGGCGGGCCGACTCCTGCGTTCGTCGACGGCCAATCGTGGAGTGGCCCGTGCTCACGTTCTTTCTCGTCGCAGTCCTATTGGCGACCGATCCGGCGGGCGGACCGCATGCGCCCACTCGGCCCCGTCGTCGTCACTGGGGGGTAGGGGGGAACCCGCCCGCGGACCTCGGAGACGTTTGGGCGGGCCCTCGTCCGGGAACTCCTCATCAGGTGCTGCCCAGCGACAGGAGTCCTCGATGGATGCCGACATTCAACTGATCAGTGATGGACAAGGGCTGGCGGTCATCGGTGATCCGGCGGATGTCGAGCGATTCGTCGCCGCGGAGGGACTTGCGTCCCGGCCTCTGGACCTGCGCCGGCTCCGCCCTGTCCTGAGCGCTGGGTCTGCGGCAGCGACGGCGGGCTCGGAGCTGGCCGCGAATTCGGGGCGCTGGGTCAAGCTGACGAAGCAGTCCTCGCAGGCCGTGCAGAGGTACGGGCTGCGGCAGAGCTCGACGTCGGGTCTGAGCACGGGTGTGCTGCGCGGCAGCAAGGGCCAGATCAAGGGATTCGTAGAGTTCGCCAAGGGACCCGGCGCAACGCTGACCAACCCGGCGGTCCTGGCTGGCGCGGCCGGGATCATGGCCCAGGTCGCGATGCAGCAGACCATGGACGAGATCACCGACTACCTGGCCACCATCGACGCCAAGGTCGATGACGTGCTGCGGGCGCAGAAGGACGCGGTGCTGGCCCGCATGATCGGGGTGGGCTTCGTCATCGAGGAAGCCATGACCATCCGGGCGAGCCGGGGCCGGGTCGACGAAGTCACATGGTCGAAGGTGCAGGCCGCGCCGGCAACCATCGCCGAGACCCAGGCCTACGCGTTGCGCCAACTCGACGCATTGGCCGAGAAGGTGGAGCGCGCCAGCAAGATCGGCGACCTGGCCCGGGCCACCGAGCAGGCTCAGTCCACGGGCCAGGAGTGGCTCGCCGTGCTGGCGCGTTGCTTCCAGCTGCAGGATGGGCTGGCGGTTCTCGAGTTGGACAGGGTGCTCGACGCCTCCCCGCAGGAGCTGGACGGGCACCGCCTCGGATTGGCGACGGCCCGCCAGGACCGGCTCGAGCTCATCGCACGCACCACCGAGCAGCTCATCGACCGGATGGCCACGGCAGCAGGGACCGCCAATCTGAAGGTGCTGATGCACCCCGCCAAGGCGCCGGCCATCGTGCACTCGAGCAACCTCGTGACCGGTGCGGTCGTCGACTTCCACGAACGGCTCGGGATCGAGCACGCCCAACGATCGCAGCCGACAAGGCGTTGGGCCGACGCGGCCACCGACGTGAAGGACAGGGCACTGGAGACGGGGGCCGACGGCGTCACTGCCGCCAAACGCCTCAGCGCCGACGCCCTCGACCGGACACGGGCAACCACCGGCTCACTTTCCAGCCGCATCGCCGAACGCACCAAACTGCGGCGCAGCACCGACGAGGACCACGCCGAAGCAGACTGAAGTGGTCCGCAGCTGGGGCATGCGCGTTGGCCCTGCCCGGTTGGGATCAAAGACGGGCGGCGCCCGCCGGCTGCAGCGGCTTCTTGGCGGTGCAGTCGATCTTGGTGTAGCGCCGAACGTGATCGTCGATGCTGGTCCCTCCAGCCCCGTACGCCTGGCACCCGGTGCAGGTGTCCGTCCCGCCCCCGGCGCTTGCCCTGCCGCACGGCTTGTCGGGGTGGCGGGCGTCCTACGCTCGGCAAGGGCCTGCCAGTAAACAACACGCTGTTACGGTGCTGGGTCGGGTTTGATGGTGTAGTTCCATTCGCCGTGGAAGTCGTGGCGGGTGATCGGCAGGGCGGCCATCTGGGTGTCGGGGATCTTGACGCCGGTGGGGTAGGTGCTGGTGTCGAGTTCGGCGTGGACGGTCAGCCCGGTGCGGGTGGTGGTGGCGGCGATCAGGTCGACGATGACCTGGTGGCTGGTCAGGGGCCGTCCGCGCCAGTTCATCGAGATGTGGCTGAACAGCCGGTGTTCGATTTTGTGCCACTTGGAGGTGCCCGGCGGCAGGTGGCAGACGGTGATCGCCAGGCCGGTCTCGGCCGCGAGTGCGGCCAGTTCGGTCTTCCAGGCGCGCAGCCGGTAGCCGTTGGAGCCACCGCCGTCGGCGCTGATGAGCAGCCGGGCGGCGTCCGGGTAGGTGGGGAGCCTGGTGTGCTGGTACCAGCGTCGGATCGTCTCGACGGCGAACGCGGCGGTGTCGTGGTCGTCGCCGACGGACACCCATCCGGTGTTCGCGGCGATGTCGTAGATGCCGTACGGGTTGGCCTTGCCCAGCTCGGGGTCCTTGAAGTCGTGCACGTTGACCAGGACCGGATCACCGGCCGGCCGCCACGTCTGCCCGCCGTTCTTGAACGCCCCGACCAGCTCGCCGGGTAGGCCGGGCGCATTGCTGCGCCCGGCCCCCCTCAGAACCGGACGTGCACGTTTCCGCGCATCCGGCTCAAGCAGGCCCCGAGGGCTCGCTGGCGGGGCAGTGGTGCTGGTCCGGTGCGGTTCCGGCGGGAGGCCGTCCCCGACACCGGACGTGTACGAGGCGCTGGGTGCTGGTCTCGCCCGTCCCGTCGCGAGTGCGGTGCGTGAGGCTCTGCTTGCGCAGCGCCCGCCCCGTGGCGCGAACCCACTGCTCCCATTCGACTGGGGTTAGCGGTGGGTGATCGGCGGCGAGGAGCAGGTCTCCGCATTCAGGGCAGCGACCCGCCTGCGCCTTGAGCAGACGCAGGCTGAGCCCGCCCATCGGTGGAGGTGCCCCCCGGCGCCGCCGGTCCGCCCAGTATTGGG
>JBAVKY010000242.1:0-5444 GCA_049688555.1 Propionicimonas sp. | reverse complement strand
TGGAAACCCTGCCGTCGTGGCCGGCCGTCCACGAGCCGAGCGCGCTGGAACTGCTCAACGTGATCCTGTTCATTCCCCTGGTGATCACCGCCGTGTTCGTCGCCGTCGTGATGGGGCCCGCCTGGCGCAAGGGCAAGGACGCAAACTGATCCGTCCCGCCGAGGGTTCGGCCACGGCCTGGTGTACCGCTGATCGAGGGTCGGGGCGAGGCGGAATCAGGCATGGGCTGCCTCTTGGCAGCGCAGCGCCCGCTCGGCGTCGTCGCGACGCTCGCTGACCAGCCGGCTCACCGAGTCGGACAGCGCGGTGCCGTGCAGCCACAGATCCAGCAGCTGCAGCGTCGACCGATCCATCAGCGGACGGGGAAACAGCAGGCCGAGGACATGCTGGCGGATCGCGGAACTCCGCTGGGCCCAGCCGTCGACGCCTTCCGAGATTGCCAGGGCGATTTCGGTGTACTGCCGCACGTAGCGGCGCAGCACCTCGTCCTGGCCGACCTGCCAGAACTGCGAGCAGATCTGGTAGTGCGTCTCGTTGGGGGTCTCGGGGTCAGCCGTGGCAGCGTGCCAGGCCCAGGCCTTGGCTTCAGGCGTTGGCAGGGCCGCCCGGGCGCCGGCGGCACGTTCGGCCCCGGAGGCCGTGGCGTCATGGCCGAGTTCGGCAGCCACCTCGGCCTCCCCGATCACCCCGCGGCGTGCCAGCTGGGTGATGATCTGCCAGCGGAGGTCGGTGTCCACGGCGAGTCCTGTGGGCGCCTCCGTGCCGTTTGCCCAGGCCTGGATCAGGTCGATCACCGGCGGGGTCCAGGCGGCGCTGATCAGGGCCCGCGCGAAGGCCAACTGGTGATCGGAGGCTGGCGCCGACTTCTTCAGGAGCAGAGCCATGCTGCGGCTGAACCGGTCGTTGAGATCCTCGCGGGCCGACGGTGGCGCGTAGTACTCGATGGCGGTGCGTGCCTGAGCGAGAACGGCGCCGACGGCAGCCAGGTCGGTCTCCACTCCGACCCCTGCCAGCACGAGCGAGACGAAGTCGGCAGCGCTGAGTTCGGCATCGCGGCACATGTCCCAGGTGGCGCTCCAACACAGGGCGCGCGCCAGCGATGAGTCAAGGTCCGACATCCGCTTGACCACGCACGCCAGGGATTCTGGATCGAGGCGGATCTTGGCGTAGGTCAAGTCGTCGTCGTTGAGCAGCACCAGCGCTGGTCGCAGTTGACCGACCAGCTCGGGGACCTCGGTCAGCTCGCCGGCGACGTCGGTCTCGATCCGAGAGACGCGCACCAACCGTCCGTCCACGTCGGAGTAGAGACCAATGGCCAGCCGGTGTTGGCGCAGCGTGGGCCATTCCTCAGGCGCCGTCTGCCGGATGGCGAAGTGCGTGAACCTACCCTCGTCGTCGGTGTCGAACTCGGCCCGCAGCGTGTTCACGCCGCTGGTCTGCAGCCATTGCGCGGCGAAGTGGGACAGGTCCCGGCCGGACGATTCGGTCAATGCGTCGAGCAGATCGGTGAGTTGGGTGTTGCCCCAGGCATGCCGGGAGAAGTACGTCCGGACCCCAGCGAGGAAGGCATCCTGACCCACGAAGGCGACCAACTGCCGCAGGACGGAAGCTCCCTTGGCATAGGTGATGCCGTCGAAGTTCAGCTCGACCGCCTCGAGATCGACCATGTCGGCCGCCACCGGGTGGGTGGAGGGCAGCTGGTCCTGCCGGTAGGCCCAGTTCTTCCTCGAGTTCGCGAACGTGGCCCACGGATCATCTCCGACGCCCGTGCGAGACCGGATCTCGCTCTGGGCGAAGTGGGAGGCCCACTCCGCGAACGACTCATTCAGCCACAGGTCGTCCCACCAGGTCATGGTCACCAGGTCGCCGAACCACATGTGGGCCAGCTCGTGCAGGATTGTGTTGTCGCGGGTCTCGTAGGCCGCATTCGTGGTGCGCGAGCGGTACAGGTACTCGTCGCGAATCGTGACGCAGCCTGCGTTTTCCATGGCGCCGGCGTTGAATTCGGGGACGAAGACCTGGGCGTAGTCCGCGAAGGGGTACGGGGTGCCGAAGTGCTCCTCGAAAACGGCAAAGCCGTTCTTGGTCGTGGTGAAGATGCGCTCCGCGTCCAGGTAGGGAATCAGGGACTGCCGGCAAGACAGGGAGAGCGGGATCTCACCGGCCGCTGCTGAGCAACTGTCGTGCACGGTGTGGAACTCCCCGGCCGCCAGTGCGGTGATGTAAGTGGAGATAGGCGGGGTGGGAGCGAAGCTGAACCGTCCCAGACCGTCTCCCTCCGGGGTGGGGGGGACCGCGGGCGAGTTCGACAGCACCGTCCACTGCTCGGGGGCGATCACCGTCAGCTGGAAGGTGGCCTTGAGGTCGGGCTGCTCGAAGCAGGCGTATACCCGGCGGGCGTCAGCGGTCTCCAGTTGGCTGTAGACGTACCGCCGGTTGTCGACCGGATCGGTGAAGCGGTGCAGCCCCTCGCCGGTATGGCTGTAGCGACACACCGCCACCACCGCCAGCTCATGCGTCCCGGCACCTGCCGAGAACGAGACCCTGTCGTCGGCGAAGGCCCCTGGGGCGAGCGGTGCTCCGTCCAAGGTGATGCCGAGTGCCCGATCGGCGATCAGGTTGACGAAGCTGGTGCCGCCGGTGAAGCTGAAGGTGATGACCGAACGGGAGACGAAGGTGCCGCCCGAGCCGTCATCGTCGGCGTCCGCAGGTCGCCCCGACAGGTCGACCAGGACCTGGTAACTGTGGGTTTGGACGGCCTGCGCGCGGGCAGCGGCCTCGGCGCGCGTGAAGTTGGCGGGATACATCAGCATTCCTCATTTGGGGAGGCACAGGGATGGCTGCTCAGCGTGGCTGGAGGCTACCCACACACTATCCCGCTCAACCGCGATGCCCTGGGAGGCGGCCGAGTCGAGCCTTTCCACCCTGGTGCCGGTCTAGTTGACTGGCGCCTGGGGTGGGCTGGGGGAGTGCCGCCGCGTAGACTCACCGGACTCGCCCAGGAGAGGAGCAGGATGCCGGAAGGTCATGTCACCCACCGCCTGGCCGGCGAGCTGACGGCGGCCTTCGCCGGTGCTCCGGTCCGGGTTTCCTCACCCCAGGGACGTTTCGCCGAAGCCGCCTCGATCTTGGACGGGCAGCTGCTCTGTGGCGCTGAGGCCTACGGAAAGAACCTCTTCATCGGCTTCGGATCGCTTGGCAGCGCAGAGCTGCTGGTCCACGTCCACCTCGGCCTGATCGGGAAGCTGCGACTTGGTCCCGCCCACCCGGTGGAGGCAGCTGACACCCTGCGGCTGCGGATCGATAACGGGGAGCAGGCCGCTGAATTGCGAGGCCCGCAGACCTGCGCCCTACTCGCACCGGCCGAGCAAGCGGGCGTCACCGCGGGGCTGGGGGCCGACCCGCTGCGCTCCGACGCGATCCCGGAGGTGTCCTGGGGGCGGGTGAGTCGATCGGAGCGACCCATGGCGTCGCTGTTGATGGATCAACGCGTCTGTGCGGGTGTCGGGAACATCTATCGCTGCGAGGTGCTCTTCCGGCAGCGGCTGCACCCGATGACCCCGGGAAGTCAGGTCACTCGCCGGACGTGGAACCGGATCTGGTCGGACCTGACCAGCCTCATGCCGCTGGGCGTGAGGGACGGCCGGATCGACACCGTCAGACCCGAACACGGACCGGACGCGACCGGGCGACCTCCCCGGGTGGATCGTCACGGCGGCGAAGTCTACGTCTATCGCCGGGCTGGGCTGCCGTGCCTGGTGTGCGGGCGCCCGATCAGCGAGCAGCACTTCGAGGGACGCAATCTGTTCTGGTGCGGGCGATGCCAGCGGCGCCGGTGAACCTCCCATGGGCTTGTGGGGAGGTGCAGGTGACACCCCGCGGAGCTGTGACACTGCGGGTCGGCGAGGCCCCCGATCAGCTGGAGATCGCGCTGGCAGGCGGGCCCCACTTCGTCGAGGTGTTCGCCGAAGCGGACGTTGTCGAACATGAGGGCAGCCTTGGCGGACTGACGATCGGGCAGCGAATCAGTGTCGCGGAGCACTGCCAGCTGCGTTGGGTCGTCGAGGTGCCAGCCGAGCCTGTCGCCCCGGTGCGGCTGGACATCACCGTCACGGCGACGCCGGGACAGGCCATGTGGCTGTGGCCGGGTGGAGCGGACGGTTTTCTGGCAGTGCTGCCCGCCCGTGGCGCTGGCCCCGTCCTGGTCGTGCAGGCGGTTCAGGCCGAACTGCGGGTGGCGCATGACCACGGGGATGGACGCACGCTGCGCTTGGCGCTCACCCCGGTGGGTCTGGCTGTCGGCCGCCGTCATGTGGTGCAGCTGAAGGCCACGGTGCTCACTGACACCAGCGGCCTCGGCGCGCTACTGCCGGTCTGGTTCGCGTCAACCTCCCTGGCGGCGGGCGAGGAGTGGAGCGCCCCGATCGCCGACCTCGGGGTGGAGGCGGGGCCGGAGGTCACCGTGTCCCCTGCCGAGGTCGGCTCGATGGTCATGATGACCGCGCCGCCGGGACTCCACGACGTCACCGTGCATGGGCTGCGCGGAGTGACCGACGTCGTGCTGCACGTGGCGCCACCGTTGGCCGAGGTGGTGACGAGTCTGGCTGAGCGACTGCTGGCCGCCGGAGAGCTGACATCTGCGGGGGCCGTCATCGTGCAGCGTGCCCTGCAGGCGGGGTCACTGCGCCGAACCGCTGAGGTGGAGGACGCCCTCGACCGCTTCGACTGGACCTCGCGGGCCGACCTGCTCGCGATCGCGTTCGGTAGTGAGCGGGCCCTGGCTGAGGGGGAGCGCGCCATGGCCGCCGAGGCCGTCCGCCGGATCTCGGAGCTGCCCGTGACCCCTGGCTCACCCAGGGTCGAAGTGCTGGCCTGGCTGGCCGCTGCCACGCTCGGCGTGGCCGGCGTAGCCGGTGTTCCCGACGCCGAGCGCAGCGTTCCAACCGACAGCCTCGCCGGACTCGAACAGGACATCGTCCGCGGGCGGCGGACGAAGGAGACGGCTGCTTCGCTGGCTGCGGTCTTGGGACGGGTGGGCGCGGGCCTCCCGGGTTACCTCGTGGGGCTCAACGCGACCCGGCACGCGCTGCTGGTGGGACTGCTCGAGGGCGTTCCGGAAGGGTGGCCAGAGGCGCCCTTGGCGGCGGTGGCAGCCCAGGCCGCTCGGCAACAACTGCTTGCCTGCTACGCCGGGGGAGACCTGATCGATGTGACGCCGCTGGCTTGGTTGCTGATCAGCGGCTGACTGGCCGAGTTTGGGTAGGACGTCGCGAGGGCCCTAGACTGAGCCGCTGGTATCCGGGGCGTAGCGTAGTGGCTAGCGCGCCTGCTTTGGGAGCAGGAGATCGCAGGTTCGAGTCCTGTCGCCCCGACACCGAGGATGGTCACGAGTCCACATGTCAGTCCACAAGCCCGTCGTCATCCTCAAGCCCGCACCTCAGCGC
>JBAVKY010000241.1:0-3045 GCA_049688555.1 Propionicimonas sp. | reverse complement strand
TGATTCTTGTTCTTCCGTGATGGCGGTGAGGAGTTGGTCGTAGATCTGGACGCGTCGGGTTTGGCCTTTGGTGGCGGCGTCGTCGCGTTGGGCCAGGAGGGTGGGTCGGAACTCGAGTCCGGTGGTGAAGTAGGTGCAGGTCTCGCAGATGCATTCGTAGGCGCAGTCGAGGTGGGTGGGGCGGATGCAGCGGCCGTTACCGAGGAGCCGGTTGTGTTCGTGGGCGAGCCGGGCCATGTTGGGGCTGGAAATTCGGGGGTTGGAGTACGTGTATTCCGTTCCGAGGAGTAACGGGGTTCCGCGGGTGGGGTAACGAGGTGTTCGGAGCCTGTGGGTGGGGCTCCGAACGGGTCGAGTTATCGGGTTGGCCGGTTGTGTCGACGCATGGAGTCGCCTTGGATCTGGATGAGGTGGGATCGGTTGACGATCCTGTCGAGGATCGCGTCGGCGACGATCTTCTCTTCGATGCGTTCGTGCCACTGCTGGGGGGTCAACTGGGAGCAGTAGATGGTCGAGCCGGTGTGGAGTCGTTTCTCGGTGAGTTCCAACAGGATGGCGACTTGGGTCCTGGTCGGTTGGGTCAGCATGTAGTCATCGATGATGAGCAGGGCTGGTTTCACGTAACTGTCGAGGGCCTGACGGGTGGTGCCGGTGCTGGCGGCGACGGCGAGGTCGTCGAGCAGGCTGGCCATCCTGACGTAGGTGGTCGCGTGATGGTTGCGGCAGGCTGCGTTCCCGAGGGCTTGGGCGATGAAGCTCTTGCCGACGCCGGTCTTGCCGAGGACGAGGACGTCGTGGCGGGCGGCGATGTAGCCGCAGGTGGCCAGCGACAGGATCTTCTTCTTGTCGAGGCCGCGTTCGGGCCGGTAGTCGATCGCTTCGATGCAGGCGGTCGGGTTGGTGAAACCGGCACGTTTGCCGAGCAGGGTCGTCTTGTGGCTTTGCCGGAAGTCCCACTCGGTGTCGATGAGCATGCCGATCCGTTCCTCGAACGTGAGGTCGTCGTAGGCCGGGTTGTCGCACATCTGACGCAGGGTCAGCGCCAGATGGTTGAGCCGCATCCGGCGCATCTTGTCGTAGGTCTGCTCGGCGATCACAGCTGACCCTCCAGCCGGTAGTAGTCCGACCCACGAACCAGGCCCGCGTCGCCGACGCCCGGCAGGTCCGGCAGCGTCGTGTCGGCGAGCGCGACGCTCTGTGGCCGGCGGGCCAGCGTCTTGATCTGGGAGTAGGTCGGGTTGGCCGACAAGGCGACCGCGCGCTCGCAGACTTCCTCGAGGAACGTGTTGCCCCTTGTCTTGGCGTACCCGAGGACACCGAGGCAGGCCCGGTAGGTCTGTGCTGGGTGCGGTTTCGAGGCCAGGATCGACTCGATCACCTTCAGACAGGCCGGGCCGACTGATGCCGCCCAGGAGGTGAACCGGGTCGGGTTCCATTCCTCCAGGTACAGCTTGTGCTTGTCGGGCATGTGGTCTTCGAGGACTGAGGCCTGGTTCAGCCGTCCCTTCAGCCTGGGGTGCGAGCAGACCCTTTGGCCTTCGAGGAACACCTCGACCGTGGTCGCGGTGAGCCGAACATCGACCTGCTTGCCGATCAGTCGATGCGGCACGGAGTAGCGTTGCCGCTCGACCTGAACGCAGTAGTCAACGCCGACCTTCGCGGTCCGCCACAACGCCAACTCGAAGTCGTGGGCGGGTAACGGCCGCAGCGGCGGGGCCTCCTCCGCGGTGAACACGTCGTCGCGGGAGTAGTCCAAGCCCTTGAACGGTTGGCTGTTCAACACGGCGACTCTGGCCCGAATCGCTTGGTTCACCTCGCCCAAGGAGAAGAACTTCTCCTCCCGGAGGTAGGCGATCACCCACGTCTGGACGAACTTGACCGTGTTTTCGGCAGAGGCCTTGTCCTTCGGGTGCCGGGGTCTGGCCGGCAGTACCGCGAAACCGTAATGCGTAGCCAGCTGGCCATAGTCCTTGTTCACCTGCGGGTCGTAGTAGTCAGCCTTGGCGACCCCGGTCCGGCAGTTGTCGGGGGTGACCAGCTCCGGCACCCCGCCGAAGAACCTCAGCATCCCCACGTGTGCCTTGATCCAGGACGGCTGTTTCATGTCGTCGAACGCCTCCACGTACAGCCGCTGCGAATACGGCAGGCACCCCACGAACACCCAGGGTTTGACCAGCTCACCGGTCGACCGGTCCAGGTACTCGGCCCTCGCGCCGGCCCAGTCCACCTCGACGAGCCGTCCCGGGACGTGCCGGATGCGCATCGTGGCCGCGCCGAGCCCCCGCTCCTTGCGCCACTGTGCGTACAGGCCGCAGAACTGCGAGTACTGATACCCCTTCACCCCGGCCGCTGCGCAGGAACGCGCGTACTCATCCCACAGCAAGCTGAGGTTCACGCCGTCCTTCTTCAACTGGCGCTCCACGTCGGCGAAGTCGGGTTGCTGATGGTCACTGACCTTCTCCACCGGGCCGAACAACAACAGCCGAGCCCGTTCCTCGCCCTGGTCCGCCAACTCAGCCGACCCGAGGTGCTTCGCCCGCGACGCCTTCAGAGTCTTACTGACCGTCGCCAAGCTGCAACGCAGCGCCGCCGCAATATCGCGCTGCGGCACACCCCCCTCCGACAACCGCACGATCTCGATCACCTTGCTCATGAACAACCTCTCAATCCGACCACGACGCCCACCACGGACGCCGCCGGTCAGACTCCCGGGTCCCAGAGCAGAACCAGCGCGTTACCCACACCTCGGAACCGCGTTACCCACCCATCGGAACAGCGCTACTCCAAGGTCGCAATCTCCAGCCGGACCCTCCGGACTCTCGGCGGCCTTCTACAGCGCCCAGGCGGGGCACAGCGGCACCGACTTCGAGCGTCAGCCCAAAGCCGGCGGCATGATGCGCTATGGCATCCCAGAGTATCGCCTCCCGAAAGCAACCCTGGATCGCGAGATCAGCGTGATCGAGAGCATGGGCGTCCAAGTCATGACCGGCAAATCGTTAGGCACTCACTTTCGGCTCGAGGATCTCCAGAAGGACTTCGATGCGG
>JBAVKY010000240.1:0-1721 GCA_049688555.1 Propionicimonas sp. | reverse complement strand
CACGATCATGCCGGCCACGGGAGCCACGACCACGGAGGTCGCTGCGCCGGGGACGGCCGCAGCGGCAACGGCCGGAGCGGCGGCGGCTGCACGGGCAGCAGAGGCAACGCGGGCCTTTTCCAGGGCCAGATCAGCTTCGGCCTGCTCGCGCTCGGCCTCAAACTCGGCCTTCTGCTCGGGGGTCCGGTAGTCGGAGGCGATGACCAGGATCATCGACACGGCGAAGGCGGCGGCGATCGAGATCGCGTAGATCCAGATCGGGGTGAAGACCGGGATGGTGAGCAACGAGGTGAAGGCGAAGGCGCCGGTCGTAACGGGGCTGAAGATCCAGCCGAGGATGCCGATCGTCAGGCCACCCGTCGCGCAGCCGATCAGCATGCGCGGGTAGATCCGCTTGTAGCGCAGGTGGATGCCGTACAGGGACGGCTCCGAGATGCCGCCCAGCAGGCCCGCGGCCAGGGCACCGATCGCGGTCTGGCGCACCTCGTCGTGGCGGGCCCGGGTGGCGACGACGAGGACGCCGGCGGTGGCGCCGAAGCAGGCGAAGTTCCACGTGCCCATCGGGCCCTGGATGAAGTCGTAGCCGAGGGTGCTGATGTTGGCCAGCATGAGCGCGTTGAGCGGCCAGTGCAGGCCGAGCGGCACCAGGAACGGGTAGAGCATCGGGATCAGGACGGCGAACAGCAGCGGCACCGTGTTGTTCAGCCACGCAAGCCCGTAGCCGAGGCCGGTGCCGATCCAGATGCCGAGCGGGCCGATCAGGAAGGCGGTGACCGGAGTCATGATCAGCAAGCAGAAGAACGGGACGAAGACCATCTGCAGGTTCTCCGGGAAGATCCGCTTCAGCAGCTTGTAGAGCTGGGCCAGCACCGCGACCATGATCAACGGCACGAACACCTGGCCGCCGTAGTTGAACAACTGCATCGGCATACCGGCGATCGTGGCCACACACGAGTTGCCGAGGTCGGTCTTGGTGCAGACCGTGTCGGCCGCGTTGGTGAGGGACAGGTACTCCGGGGTGAACATCGCAGCCATGATCGCGCCACCGATCCACGGGTCCACGTTCAGTTTCTTGGAGGCGTTGTACGCGACCATGATCGGCAGGAAGTACAGCACGGAGCGCCAAATCGCGTCCCAGAACACCCAGGTGGCGCCCGCGGCCGTCAGGCGGTCAACGCCCTGGAACGGGACGATGTTCAGGGCGTCGAGGATGGCGGCGATCGCGATGATCAGCGAGGAGCCGAGCAGCACACCCAGAAGGGGACGGAACGAGTCGGACAGGTACTCGAAGAAGAAGTCCAGCCAGGCCGACTTGCCGCGGGCCTTGGCCCGTTCCTTGGCCTTCACGTCGGCGTCGGTCAGGCCCTTGCCCACCCCCGACATCGACGGCAGGTTCATGATCTCGTTGAAGGTGGTCTGAACGCCTCCGCCGATGACGACCTGGTACCGGTCACCGCTCTGCGGCACGGCACCCATGACCCCCGAGATCTTCTCCACGGCCTTCTGGTCGATGCCGGCGGCGTTCTTCAGTTCGAAGCGGAGCCTGGTCGCGCAGTGAGTGAGACTCATGACATTGTCGGCACCGCCGAGCGCGTCGACGATCTCCTCTGCGGTACTTCGCTTGGTGTTGGACTGCATTGTCAATCCTTTCTGTTGGCGCCTGCTGGCGCAGAAAAACAAAAAGACCCGAGATGCAGGTGACTGCATCTCAGGTCTTGCCC
>JBAVKY010000239.1:0-12546 GCA_049688555.1 Propionicimonas sp. | reverse complement strand
CAACCGCGCCGGTGTGGAGCGGGTGATGGGGTTCACCTCGGAAGAACTCGTCCAGCGGTTCCTGGCGATGGCCCCGGCCGTTGAGAAGGCGATGGTCGAGTCGGGAATCATCCTGATCAAGTATTGGCTGGAGGTCAGCCCTGAGGAGCAGACTCGTCGCCTTCAAGGTCGAATCGATGACCCCCGCAAGGTGTGGAAGCTGACCGACATGGACCTCAAGTCCTACAGCCGCTGGTACGACTACTCGCGGGCCCGCGACGCCATGCTCGCCGCGACCGACACTCCTTGGGCCTCATGGTTTGTCGCCGACACCGACGACAAGAGGCGCGGACGGCTCAACATCATTACCCATCTACTCAGCCGAGTGCCGTACGAGCCGCTGGCGAAGCGGGAAATCACACTGCCGGAGCGCCAGGATCCCGGCGCCTACCAGACAGCCGACCTACCCCTGCGTAGAGTCCCGACGATCTACTGAGCCCAGGCGGCGCAGCCTGGTGCCACTAGCTTGGCCGTCCAGGTTGCCCGCAAGGTGTCCTGCGTCACGGGCGCTTCGGTGTACTCATCGGTGACCGACACGAGTCCAAATCCGACATCGGCGAGCGCTGACCGAACCTCCTCCTCGCTATGGAAGAACTGGCGGTGGTGCTCGCTGAACGGCTCGCCGTCCGCTGACCGGGTGACTTCGATGTGAGCGTCACACGTCCGCGCGCTCTGGTCGACTCGGTAATGGATGGTGAAGGCGGTTCCGTCCCGTTCGCCCGCAACGCTCGGCAGGCTGGCCGCGAGCCGGAGCATGGCGTCGGTGTGGAGGTCGAAGACGAACCAACCCTGTGGCCGAAGCTGGCGCGCGATGGCTGCCAGGCTCAGTCGGAGGGCCGGCAGGTCCAGGTAGTTGAGGCCGTCAAAGGTCGAAACAGCGGCGTCGAAGACCCCATCCACCGAAAGATCCGGAAGGATGACCCGCTCGAGGTCGGCGTCCGGGCCAAGGAGGCGATGGGCGCGGGCGAGCATGGCCGGTGACGCGTCTATTCCCTTGACGTGGTAACCGCGACCGATCAGTTCGGCGGCCAGGAGGCCGGTACCGCAGCAGACATCGAGGACCCGATGGACACCACGCTCCTCACCGCCCCACAGTTGGTCTAGGAAGTCGGCCCAGCCGGGGAAACAGGGGTCCACGACGATCTCGTCATAAACGCCCGCCAACCGCGAGTACGCCTCAACCTGAGGCAAGGCGCGGTTCTGGCTCATCGGCGGGCCCCTTTCCGAGGTCGCGGACAGCCTCGTTCACGTTTCGCAGCACGTGTTGTTCGTCGAGAACGTCGAAGATCCCAAGAGTGCGCATGAGATCGAGAACCGGGGCGTGGACGTCCGCCAGTCGGACCGCGAACCCACGCCCCTGCAGGTCGCGGAGCAGTCCGGCAAGCACTTCCGCGGAGGTCACGTCAAGACCGGCCTGGACCCGCAGGTCGATGATCAGTGCCCCCGGCGGAGGGGCGAACTGATCGATGAGGGACTTGATGGTGTCCCGAACGGTCAGGGCGTTGGCGTAGTAGAGCGGTCCGTCGAGTCGCACGATCAGGACGCCTGGGACCGGGGTGCACTCCGGGTGTCGGCTCAGTTCGGCGTACGTGCCCGGGAACTCGGGGAGGGCGCCGAGGACGGCCAGGTGTGGCCGGCTGGTCCGGTAGACGACAAACAGGAGCGAAGACACCAGGCCGATGATCATCCCCTCGAGGACGTCGATGAACACGACCCCGAGCATCGCGAATAGACCGAACCAGAACTCGGTGCGCGATGCGGCGCGCAGCCGCTTGAGCTTGCGGGCGGCGATGATGCTCCAGACCGCCTGGATGATCAGCGCCGCCAGCACCGCCTCCGGCAGGGAACTGAACAGTGGAGTCAGGAACAGCAGCGTGATCACCGTGGCCACCCAGGCGATCAGGTTGGACACCTGGGACTTCGCGCCCGCGCCCTCCTTCACCGCGCTCCCCGACATTCCGCCGGCGGCGATCATGCCACCGAACAGCGCGCTGACCAGGTTGGTCGCCGCGTGGGCGTTGAGTTCCTGATCGGGGTCTACTTCATAGCCGTGCCTGTCCGCGAACTCCCGCGCGGCGCCCAGCGCCTCGCTGAAGGCGACGAGCAGGACACCGATCGCCGGCAACACCATCGCCAGGTAGGCGCGGAGCGGGAGCGGGCTGAAGGTCAGTGCCGGGAGACCGGCGGGCAGCGTCCCGATCACGTGAACGCCGTAGCGGCCGCTCAGGTCCAGCGCTGCGCTGACCGCGATGGCCGAGAACAGCACCACCAGCCCAGCCGGGATCCGCCGGTTCCAGCGGGGTAGGGTGAAGAGCAGGACCAGCGCCGCGAGACCCACCGCCACTGTTGGCCAGTTCGACTCCGGAATCGTCTGCAGGATCCCGAACAACCTCTGGACGGTGTTCCCGTCCGGCTTGGCCACACCGAACACTTTGTTCAGTTGGCCCACTGCCACGAACAGGGCCAAGCCCAGGACGAAGCCGTCCATCACGGGCTTGGACAGGAACTGGGTGATGAACCCCAATTTCGCCAGCCCTGCGCCCAGAAAGACCAGCCCCGTGACGAGGACGAACGCCGAGGCATAGGCCTGATAGAGGGCCGGATCAACCCCGCCGATCGCTCCGGCCCCCACCGCGAGCAGCGCGGCCGAGGCCAGCAAAGCCGACGTGGCCGACGTCGGCCCCACCGAGAGGTGCCGGGACGTGCCGAACAGTGCGTACACCAGAAGCGAGACGACCAGAGTGTAGAGACCGGCTTGCGGCGGCAGCCCAGCTATCCCCGCATAGGCCATCCCCTGCGGAACGAGCAAGCCCCACAACGTCAGTCCGGCCACCGCATCCTTCGACAGCCAGCTTCGGTCGTACCGCCGAACCCAGGACAGCAGCGGCACGAGCCCAGCTCCGCCGCGACCATGCGCTCCGCCGCGACCATGCGCTCCACCGCGACCCTGGCGCGGGTTGCGGTCGACGTCATCCACAGCAGACCCACCTTCCTCGAGGCGGAAGCCCAACCAGGGGGCGCCGCGCCTGGATCAATCTGGCGCTACTTGCAACCGACCTTGGAACGGATGGTCGCAACGGCCGCGTCCCATGCCTTCACGGCCTCCTGGTACGTGGCGGCCGCCTCCGGAACGGTCGCTTCGCCGGGAATGGCCATGATCGCCTGGTCGAATGCCGCGTCGGCGGCAAGGACTTCCTTTTGCGCGGCGGCCGAACTTGCGCAATAGGCGGCGTTCGCCTCGCCGGTCGCGGGGGGAGCGCACCCAGCCAGCGACAAGGACACCCCAAACACGACGGCAAGAACGGCGGTGGAACGAATCCAAGGCTTGAGGAACTCCAATAAGCAGGACGTGAACCAATAACTGAGACGTGGGCTCAGAACTAGGAGGTGGGCCGGGCGTGCCCTAGGGACCACATCGACCCTAGGGCACGGCCTGCCAGTGGATCAGGCGAGCGCCTTGCCCTTGAGAGCGCCGAACTCGGCCTGGGTGATCGCTCCCGAGTCGAGCAGCGCCTTCGCGGTGGCGATCTGCTCGGCAGGATTGGCGTTCGTGGACGCAACCTGCTTGATGTAGCGCTCCTGGTTGGCGCGAGCCTCGGACACGGCCGCCATGGCCCGCTCGTTCATGCTCGAGCCGCGGGCGATCATGTAGATCAACGCCCCGAGCCAGGGAAGGAAGATCAGCAACAGCGACCAGCCGGCCTTGGCCCAGCCGCTGAGGCTGTGGTCGGAGAACATGTCAGTGATCACCCGGAACCAGATCATGATCGCCGACATCCAGATGAAGAAGAACATGCTCCAGAGAATGAAGTCCCAAACGCCTCCGGTGAACATTCTCGTCCTTTCCTATCAGGCTTCCCCAAGTGGGGGTTAGCTGCATGTGTTGTCGATCGGTGTGATGAATTGTGTCAACGTCGGGGAAGCCCCAGCCGCCAAGACGGCGTCTGTCCTTCAGATCCCGAGGGCCTTGGCTTTGGCGGCCGCGAACTCCTCATCGGACAAGACCCCGGCGGCATGCAGACCAGCCAACTGCTTCAGCTTGGCGATCGCATCATCTTCGGCGGGTGCCGCAGCTTGCTGCTGATAGGCAGCCTGCTGCGTCGCGGCCTGCCGAGCCGCCTCTTGTTGCTGGTAGGCGGCGAGTTGCTGCGCGTCGGACGCGTCCTGCTCCTGGGCGTCATACCTGGCGGCCTGACGACGCGCCACCCGACCGGAGACCGCGGTTGCGGTGCCGGCAACGACGGCCGTACGAGCGGCCATACGCAAGAGTCCCATGTTGCATTCTTCTTTCTGGTTGGACTGCTGAGGTGATTCAGGCGGTGAGAACGGCCTGGACGACATCGACCGGGATTCGGACGTAGTCGATGACCACGGCGTCGGCTGCCTGGAGAGCGTCGGCGAGTTTGGCCGCCCAAAGGTTCTCCACCGCCAACAGGAGAGCGGAGCTGTTCAGGGGGAGGTCATCACTGATCTCGTCAGCGTCCTCGGGGCCCAGCGCGCCGGGCTTGGCGACGTTCATACCGACGAAGCCGGCTCCGGTCTCGGCGTCGAGATCGCTGATGGCCAGGGTCGTGACGACACCCGCCGCGTCTTTCATCACAAAGGTCAGGTCGAGGATGCGGATCGTACCGTTCTCTACCTGCTCCATGATGGCCGGGGCGATGCGCCCGGTGAACTTGTTTCCAGGAAACCCGATGACGTACACGTCCACTGGGCCGACTGACATGGTTCCTCCTTGCTGGGTGCGTGATCGCACGGCACGTCTTGGCTGCCGCGTGCTGCCAGAACGATCTTCACCCTGAAGGGCCTGGATCCGCATCACCCTGTCAGGGTGATCAGGGGACGCCATTCGGACGCAGCGTTGGGCGACCCGCTCGCTGGCGGCGCGCTTTGGGCGTCCATCAGGAGGCCGTCGCCGGTGTCGCTGGGCTCAGCGCGGGGTCCACGCATCGGCCTGGGCGATGTCGCCATCGATCGCGCCGACGCCATCGCCCGGGGGCCTGGCGTTGCTCGTGTACTGCCAGATCGACCAGCCACCGTGGTAGGCCCATGGCCCGACTGAGGGCATCGTGTCGGGGATGCGTCCGTTGTTGGTGCCCCAGTAGGCGACCCAGAGTCGCGCGGTACCGGCGACGCCGGCCCAGACGTAGGCACCGTTGGATTGCCGGGCCGCGGCATTCGCGTTCAGGTACACGTACAGGTTCGCCTGGTAGCCGTCGCGGGTGAGCGACTCCTTCACGGTGGTCAGGAATTCGGCGGCCTCGCTCGGGTTCCAGGCGCGCAGGGTCAGCTCGTACGTCTTGCCCTGGTAGGTCTTGGTCCAGGCCCGACCGGCTTCGACGTCCAGCACCAGCGGGTCGGTGCTCGCCCTGCTGTAGTTCCCGTCGGTCGTGAGCCACGTGACGAACTGCGTCGCCGAGGCCTTGGGCGTGTAGCCGCCGGCGAACAGCTCGCGCTTGGTCGTATCGATCGAGGAGATCCAGCCGTTGAACCAGTAGTGCCCCAACGACAACCCGGAGGCCTGCACCGCGTCGGCGAGCACCCGGTACGCGCAATCCTCCACGACTGGCTTGCCGCCGGTCGACGCGGCCTGGTCCGTGCAGACGTCGGTGTATGGCTGCTTGATCGGACGCGCACCGCTGCCGGCGCGCAGAATCGTGAACCCGTCGGGGCCGGCCCACGCCGCGACGGCCTTCAGGTTCACTCGCCCCGACGGGGTGTGTTGGTAGGCCGACAGGTCCACGCCCTGGGTGACGCCGCTGAGACCGAACGCCGCTTCCGCATCCCCCGCAGGCGTGTTCGTCGGGAACAGAACCCTGAGCTTCGCCGCCCCGGAGACCGCCCTGCCACCCGTGCCGGTCACGATCACCCGGAACCAGGTGCCACTCGGCCATGCGCTGGCCTTGGCGTCATACCGAGCGGATTTGGCGCCGGAGATCGTCTTCCACGACCCGCCCGACGGCGAGCGGTGCTGCCACGTGTAGCGCAGCGCCGAGCCCTCCGCCTTCACCCTGAAGGTCGCGCTGGTGCGCGTGCCGTAGCGGCCGATCGTCGCGTCCGTGACATCCGAGGTGATCGTCGTCTTCTTGGCCGCGACCCGCGAAGCGGACGACGGTGCGAGGATCCTCGGATTCGTCCGGCCAATCAGCCCTGACCGGGTGACTGTCAGACCGCTCCCCGACCCGGCTCCCACCACGGTGACCGCGGCAGGCATCGCCCCGTCGGCCCCCGGCGCGGTCAGACCACCCACAGCTAGCGCGACCACGATTCCAGTGGCCGCCAGGAACTTCGATGGGCGCTTCGACGCTGCAGTCACTGTGTCTGGGCTTTCCGCTCGGCATGGGTACCGGTGCCACGGGCTTCGCCCATCGTAACCCGCACGGCCCGCGAACCAGCCGACCCGCGTTGCGCGTCCGCCAGCTGGGGCATGGTCGCGCCGAGTCGCTCCCGGATGTGACCGCGAATCCCTCCCCCCGATCGCTCCTCGATGTGCACTGCGAGGCATCCTCAGGCCGCACGGCGACGCCCGAGGCACACGGGTCTGCGAATCCCCGGATTCGCCAGGCACGGGGGGCCCGACCTTGGCTTGAGGGCTTGGACGCGCCTGGGATCAGAGGCGTGCGATCGTGGTGATGTCTTCGAGGAACTCCTCGACGGTCTCTTCCGAGACGGTGGCGCGCGTGCCGCCGAGCGCGGCCAGGTAGTCGGCGGTCGTCAGCTCCTCGCCGGGTGAGGGATCGTGGCCTGTCCGCAGCGCGCGGGCAAGCGCCTCCTGCGATGCCTTGCGTGCGGCGTACTCGATGTCCGCCGGAGTGAATCCGTTGCTCGCCGTGACGAGAGCGTCGATGTCAATGCCGGAGACGACGCCGGGAGGGATGTACCGCTGCCAGATCGCCTGCCGCGCCTCGGCGTCCGGCAGCCCGATCGGGATGACGTAGTCGAAGCGTCCGTGGCGCAGGAAGGCGGAGTCGAGCGCGCGGACGAAGTTCGTGGCGCAGATGAGCAGGTGACCCGACTGCTCGCGGAAGTCCGCGACGAGCTTCAGCAGCTCGTTGGTGACTCCCTGCGTCGGCGACGGCGGAATGCCACCTCGCTGCGACGCGATCTCCTCGACCTCGTCGATGAAGACCACGGCGTGCTCGAGGTGACCGACGACCTCGAAACTGGTGCGCAGCGCTGCGGCGATGCCACCAGGCGTGTCGGACAGTCGTGAGGGGAACAACTCCACGAACGGCCAGTCGAGTCTGGACGCGACCGCACGGGCGAAAGTCGTCTTACCCGTTCCCGGGGGGCCGAAAAGCATCACGGCTCGAGGCGGAACGACACCAAACCGATCGGCGAGGTCCGGCTTTGCGAGCGGCGTGACAAGCCGTTCCTCCAGGAGTTGCTTCTCCTTTCGCATGCCACTGACTCGGCCCCACAGGTTGCGCGGCAGGATCCGTCCGCCGACCTCCTTGAGCAGGTCGAGCTCCCGCCGCTGCACAGGCATCTGCCGCTCGAGGTAGCGCAGGTGGTGGCGGACGTCGAACCCGTTCGCCGTCAACCCCTCGAGACGGCCTTCATCCTCGGGCACCAGGATTGAGAGCTTCCCCAATCCGAGCGGGGCCATCCGGTGCTCCAGCGCGTCCAAGAGGCGTGCACCTACTTCAGCGCCCGCGACATCGTCGGCGAGCCCGAAGAACACGATCCAGCCCTGAGCGTGCGCAGCGCGGCCCACTGCGGCACCGACGATGTTCTCGCCATGGACGGCCACCACGGCATGGTCCTCGCGGCAGGACGCGATCACCTCCGACAGCGCGTAGACCGGGTGCGAACCCCCGCGCCCGGCGTCCTCGTACAGGCGGACGATCCCGTCCAGATCGTCGTCGTGGAAGTCGCGAATCGTCGTACGGCTCATGGGCGACATCTTCGCACCTCGTCGCACTGGCGCTGCGGAGTCCTGCCTCGGGAGTTGGATCTCGGTAATGGACGCCGCCACACCCAGATCGCCGACCTCACACCACCCGTCTCTTCCGAGAATGATGGTGACCCCGGCGTGGGGGACGACATGGATCGTCCCGCGCATTGGCCAGGTCCAGACGATGTCGCCCCGTGGGGGCCCCGAACCACTCGGCGAGGCTAGGTCCCGCCCTCAGCGGCCACGGCGTCCGCCGCAGCGCGAGCGGTGTCGGCGTCGAGGTAGCGCGGTCGCCCCAAGGTGCCGTCCGTGAACGTCACGACCAACGGGTGCCCGGCCGGGATGTTCAGGTGCTCCACTTGCTCGTCGGGCAGGTCGAACACCACCGACGCCAGCGCCCGCAGCGTGTTGCCGTGCGACACGACGAAGACGGTCTGGCCCTCGGCGAGCAAGGGTTCGATCGTCCGCCGCCAGAACGGCAGCACCCGGTCGGCCACGTCGGCCAGCGATTCCCCCACGCCAGCGTCCAGCGGCCCGCGCTCGGGCACCGGGGCCGGGTCGGTCCAGGTGGCGACGACGTCCGGATCAGCGTCGGGCGGTCGTCCGTGCACGGTACGGCGCCACAGGAAGAACAACTCCTCGCCGTACCGGTGCCGCGCCTCGGCCTTGCCGAGGCGCGTGAAGCACCCGTAGCCGCGCTCGACCAGACGCCACGAGGCCTGGACGGGAACGTCGGGGCGCCCCAGGTGACCCAATAGCAGCTCGGTGGTGCGGGACGCACGCCGCATCGTTGACTGCCAGACAACATCAGGCACCAGCCCGTCAGCGGCGATCAGCCGGGCGGCGATGCCCACCTGGGCCTCACCTGAGGGCGCGAGGTCGGCGTCCAACAACCCGGTGAACACCTGAGCGGCGTTGAACGTCGTCTCGCCATGGCGCAGCAGCATCAGGATCCCCATGGTGCATTCTCCCGCGGCGCCCCTGGCTTCCGGAACACCTCTAGGCCACAGCGAGCGCGGACGATTGGGCGACATCAAACCCTTTCAGGTCGAAGCGGCCACCCCCGGCTCATCAGTGCTCGGATGACCGTTCAGATCCGCTACCGCTCGAAACCTGATGGATCCGAACAGCTCATTGCGCCAACCGCGGCTTTCCGGGCTCGCGGCTGAGACGGTGAAGTGGGAGTTCAGCAGGGCGGCTGTGGCGCTGAACTCACCGTTGCCAAGCGCCCCGCGGTACTGATATCCGACGATCTGGCCGTCCAGGACAAGATCGGATCGCGCCGGCTCGCCAGCGTAGCTCTTCTCGAAGTGCCTCTGGGCGTCCTGACCGTCCGCCCAGTACCGATACACGATAATCCCCCCCGGGTATTCGCACCGATAGCTCGTCGTCCCTGGGCGATGCTCGATCAGCGGGGAGTCCAGTTCGCAGGAGTCACGATCGTCGGCCAGGGACGGGAAGACATAGACCAGCCCGACCTTCCCCGAGGGGGTGCCGCAGTCCTGAAGGTTCGAACCGCCGGTGCCGTCCCAACAGATGAAGTCCGAATCCGTAATGTCAGGAGCCTCGGACCTCGACGGCCCTGCCTCGTGGCTGGGGTTCGCCGCGGCGGTCCATGGTGCCGCGGCTGTCCGCTGTCCGCCGGACAGGTTCGACAGGCCAAAGGCACCGAGGAGAACCAGCGCCAACGCGCCACCAATGATTCCAAGGACCAGGCCGGCTCGGCGACGCTGCTCGGGCGCGGCCGAACGGGCGCTCTGACGCGGCGGCACAGCAGACCCACCCGTGGCGGGGCTGTTGCGACGCAGGGTGTCATCGACCACGCTTCCCAAGGACGCCGGGGATGGCGCCGGACGGAGTCTGGTCGCGGGCGCAGGCGCCTCCAAGGGGGCGCTTTGAACGGACGCCAGCAGCCTCAGCGCTTCCTCCGCGCTCCTCGGTCGTTGCTCGGGATCCTTCGCGAGGCAGGACCGGAACACGAGATTGATCGCTTGCGAGACAGAATCGGCGCCGGTCACCTGGGGAATAGGGCCGGTGGCATGTTGCGTCGCCACCTGGAAGTCAGTGCCGGCGTGTAGGTTGCGCCCGCTCAGCATCACCCAGAGCACGCAAGCCGCAGAGTAGAGATCGCTCTGCACAGAAGCGGGCAAACCCGCATTTCGTTCGGGAGCCATGAAGGCCGCACTGCCGGCCACCATGCCTGCGCCCGTGAGATGGTCGGCCTCAGTCGCCTGGGCGATTCCGAAATCGCAGAGGTAGACGTGTGGTTCGGACTGGTCGGCGCGCACCAGGATGTTGGCCGGCTTGATGTCCCGGTGGATCACACCAGCCCTGTGAGCGTCCCGCAGACCCTTGAGGATCTGGCTGAACAGCTCCAACGCCTGCTCGGCCGGCAGCGCGCCTTGGCGCTCGAGCAGCATGGACAGATCGCCCCCTGCCACGTACTGGGTCGCCAGGTAGAGCACGTCGCCAACCCGACCGTGATCGTAGATGGCGATGACGTGGGGGGAATCCACCTGCGCCAGCGTGGCAGCCTCCTGATTGAATCTCCTCGCGAAATCGGGGTCACGGAGAAGGCGCGGATCCATCACCTTCAGAGCCACCAATCTGTTCAGCCCGCGTTGGGTAGCCAGATAGACGATGCCCATGCCGCCGCGCCCCAGTTCGGACTCGATCGTGAAAGGGCCAAGTTCCTTCGGAACCGAGGCGGTCATCTGCGGCTACCTTCCTTGACTTCGATCTCGGCCACGACCGGTGAGTGATCGGAGGGGACAATCCCTTCCAGCGCTGTACCTTATGACCGTTCACCACCGTGCCTGTCACGATGACCAAACCCGACCGGGGCAGGGACACCCCCCGGCTGCCAATTCATTCAATCCATGACTTTCTCCTTGGGTTCGGGTTGACATCCCAGACGCCATGAATGACGCGGCCGCACTGGTGGATCCGCAGGGAATTCCCCGCGGACGTTCGGTGCCTGCCTCGGGTTGACGAGGTGCTCCGCCAGGCCCGGTCGAGAGGTGTTCCGCTACGATCACTGGCGACTGACCCTGAGAGACCAGAGCATGTCCAGATTGCGCGAGGCTGTTGAATTCCCTGCCTCGGCTCGGCCGTCAGCCCAGGGCCGGAGTTGGGGCGAAGGCCTGGACTCGGTGGTTGCTGGCGTCCGTCACGTACACCCATCCGGTGTCGGCGACCGCGATCCCGATCGGATCGTTGAACTCGCCTGCCGCGGTCCCGTTCCGGCCCCATTCGGTGAGGAACTCGCCATCGGAGTCGTACTTCTGGACTCGGTGGTTCAGTGAATCGACGACGTACACGTGACGGTCGGTGTCCATCGCGACCCCCAGCGGGGTACGAAACTGCCCGGGCCGGTCCCCCAGCGTGCCCCAGGCAGTGAGGAACCGGCCGTGCCGGGTGAACTTCTGAACCCGGTGGTTCCCCGGATCGGTGGCGTACACCTGCCCGTCGGCGTCCACCGCAATGCCGCGGTACCCCACCCGCCTGTAGAACCGGCCATCGGCCAGCACCTCGCTCCAACCGCCCCAGATGGCCAAACACTGGTGGGTGGAACCGTCGAACACCTGGATGACACCGTTGCCCGCGTCGGAGACGAAAACGTTCCCCGCGAGGTCGACCGCGACGCCCGCCGGCGGGACGAACGGGCCGCGGTATCGTCCCCTGCGCCCCCAGGAACCGACGAACACCCCGTCGGAGGTCCATTGCTGGATTCGGGCGTTCTTGCAGTCGGCGATGTAGACGTTGTCGCGGCGGTCGACGGCGATGCCGACCGGCGTGTCGAATCCGTCGTCCCAGTCGTCATGGTCCGAGGGCGAAAAGTGCCCCCACATGGCGACTTGGTCGCCCGTGGCGGTGAACTTCACGATGCGGTGATTCGAGGTGTCGGCGACGTACACGAACCCGTGGCCGTCCACCGCTACCCCGAACGGAGACTGAAGTTCGCCGGCCCCGTCCCCTTGAGAGCCCCACACCCGCACCACCTCGTACCGCTCCACCACGACCCCCTCAGGATCAGACCCCCCAAGCTAACGCAGACCCTCTCCACCTGTGGGTTGGCGTCCAGCAACCCGCTACCCCGCTGAGGCGAGCAAGGCGCCCTTGGGAAGCGCCGACTGGGAGCAGGTGGGCTTGCGACGCGCCTCCTCCGTGGGGCGCTGCGCGATGTGGAAGGTGTTGTCGCCGACGTGGACGACGAGTCGGAGGTGTCCGCCGAGAGCCTCGACGTAACGTAGCGAGAGGCCCGGTTGTTGACCGGCCGGGCCCCACCTGATCTGTGGGAACCGGGCCATCGAAGCGCGGCGCCGTCCGGGCTGGCCGGCGGACGGGCGCTCCGACGACGAACCAGAATGCGGCTAGTGGCCCGTCGGATCACACGGGATTGTCGCGGTCTTCCGGGACAGCTCTCCTGTCGATGAAGTGGCCGTACCCGGTGTGGTCGAGCCCGAGTCTGAAGATGGAAGGCCGGACCTCACCGAACCCTACGCTCCTGACTTCAACGCCAGGTTGTGGCCCCCGCCGGCGGCGATCGCGGTCACGGTCACCCCGCTCAGCCACGCAGGGACACTGCCCTGCCCGAAGAAGTTGTCGCC
>JBAVKY010000238.1:0-3251 GCA_049688555.1 Propionicimonas sp. | reverse complement strand
CGGCGATGACGGCTGCGTTCTGGGTGAAGGCGACGGTGCGGGTGACGCCGCCGCGGTGGCGGCGCTCGACCTGGCTGGTCTGGGCCATGATGTCGACGGCGAGGTCGAACTGTGCGGCGATGTCCTCGGGGATGCGGCCCTTGATCTGGACGGTGCCCACGTGTACCTCCGGCTCGCTGGTTGTGGTACCTCATGGTCCCACGCATGCGCGGGCGCTGCGGCGAACTCGATCACCTCCGCGAGTTCGGCGGCCGCGTGGTTGCCGCGTCCGTTCCGAAGTCGGGTGCGATCCCGGTGGCCTGATCGCGGGCCGTGGGAGCGGGAGGCCAGTCGTCACGAGGGATCGGTCTCGTTGGTGGCCGCGACTGCGTCCCGGGCGATCAGCGGATGTCGGGCGTGCGAAGTACGCAACAGGCCAGTGGTCACCGACTCGAAGTGCTCGGTGACGAGGATCGTCCTGGCGGGACGGTGACGGTGACGGTGACTGCGACGGCACCGACATTGGGAGGCTGGCACAGGCGCAGGTGCGCCCTGGCGATCGCGCCGCACAGGAGTGCCTGCGCATGCACGGTCTCAACACGCCAGGCCCGCTTCCGCCAGGTCCAACACGTCTGCCGACGGTGCCGTGAGGAACGTCCGCAAAGCGTAGGGGGGTTCGAGCGGGTCGCTGCCCACGCCCGTGGGGGTGCTGGGCGTGTGGGGCAGGGCGGCGAAGTGGTCGGTGCAGACGAGGGTGGCGGGTCGGTGCCAGCGGTCGGCGTGGCGGCGTGCGTCGTCGAGGCGGGTGAAGTCGGCGACCCAGTCTGCGAGCCCGTCGGGGCCGATGGCGTAGACGGCCCAGTACTGGACGTCGGCTGCGGGGGCGAGGTGGGAGATGTGGTGCCCGGCTGGGCTAATCCGGTCGGCGTGGCCCTCGATGCGGACCTGTGGGGCTTGGTCGGTCCCCGGTGGTTGCCACAGCCCGGTGGCGGCGACGATTTCGGCGTAGGCGGCGCGTTCCTTCCACCGAACCGCGTGGTGGGCGAGGTCGGCGAGGTCGGTGCCGGGGGGTCCGACGACGAGGTCGCCGATGAGGTCCAGGCCGGGGGGCAGGCCGGCTCGGACGCGTTGGACGAGCCGGTGGGCTGCGGCGCGGACGGCGGGGTGCGTGGCGATCCGGTCGTGGTCGGCTGGGCCTGTTGCGGTGAGGGCGTCGGCGATGTCGTCGGCGGCCCAGGTGGATCCGCGGTGGCCGAGGTCGGCCAGCGTGGCGATCACGGCCCGGGTCGGCTGGTCAGGCATCGCCGGTGGCGTGCTCGCCCCTGAAGTCGAGGAGGTCGCGGACTGCTGTTTCGACGGCGCTGGCCGGTGACGGGGTGTCCGGGCTGCTGCTCTGGGGGGCGTTGGAGGTGGTCGGGTTCACGGGTGTCTCCTGTTCACGGGTTCGGCCCAGGCCCGGGGCCTGGTTGGGGGTGGGGGTGGAGGCCGTCGCCGGTCAGCGGGTCGGCGGGCGACGTGATGGGCGCGGCGAGCGGGTCCGGGTTGGGCGCCGGGTGCCGTTCGGCGTCGAGCAGTCGGCTGATCTGGGTGAGCGTGTCCAGCCGGGCTCGGACGTGGGGGTTGTGGGCTGCGGCGTGGGCGTCGGTGAGGGTGACGACGAGTTCGCCGTCGACGTGGTCGGCCTCGGCCAGTCCGATGGTGGGGTGGTACCCGACCCACAGGTTGGGGGTGAGGGTGTCCTGCCCGCAGTACGCCTGCCAGCCGGCCTGGGGCGCGGCCGCCACCAGCCCGTCGACGGGGAGCTCGGTGACGCCGGTGAGGGTGAGCTGCCCGGCGTGCGGGTTCCCTGGCTGTCGTACGACTTCCTCCACGTGGTCGGCGACCCACGGGTGGTCGAGCAGCTCGACCAGGCCGGTGCTGACGTCGATTTCGATGCGCCCGGTCATCGGCGGGCCGCCTGTTCGGGTTCGCCGAGTCGGGGTTCGTGGGCTCCGTGGACGAGGGCGGGTGGGGCGGTGTCGGTGGGGTATCCAGCGGGTTCCTCGTGGCTGGTGATCTGCCCGTCGGCGAGCCGGTCGCGCCACAGGTGGTTGTCCTCGCCGATCCCGTCGATGGTGCCGTCGGCGTGCTGGGCGAGCTCGGTGATCCGGTCGTGGTAGCCGGACAGCAGCTTGCCGCCGCCCCAGCCGGTCAGGTGCAGCCCGTCGAGGTGCCCGTCGGCGTACTCGGACAGCTCGGCGAGCAGCGCCCACGCGGGGTCGACTGTCATGTCGCCACCGGACGGCTGTGCGCCGGCCCGGCTGGCGAGTGCCATGTCGAGGTCGGTCTGGGATCGGAAGGCCAGGTCGATGCTCAGGTCGGCGTTGTAGCCCATGGTCACCTCCGTCGGGTGGGCTGGGGCCGGCCGGTGGGTTCTCCGATCGCCGGGGTGGGGGTCATCGGTGGGCGGCTGGTTCGGCGGGCCCGTGGCCCGGGCCGCCGGTGGTGGGGGTCGACCCGCCGGCGAGGTGCCAACCGGGGTCCTGGGCGGTGAGCGGGTCGGGGTTGCTGGCGGCGATGTGGTCCAGGCCGGCGACCGCGGCGGTGGGGGTGGCGCGGGCGTGGATCAGGTCGTCAGCCCAGGTCTGCTGGTGGGGTGAGCCGTGCGGCCAGTGCAGGTGGGGGCCGGTGTCGTCACCGTGGTGGGCGAGGTGGGCGACGGGGGTGCCGTGGTGGGTGAGGGTGCCGCTCCAGGCGATGGCGTGGCCGAGGTCGAATCGCTGCTCAAGGTGCAGGGCCCAGCCGCGCTGGGTCATCGCCTGCCCGGCCGCGGCGACCGGATCCACCGCGGCGGTGCGGGTGCTTCCGGGGTGGCGGCATTCGGCTTCGGTGAGCCTGCCGATGACCTGGTCGACGAACACCCGGGTCGGGATGCCGGCGTCGATCATCTGCCCGACGAGGGACGCCAGGGGGTAGGGCTGCTGGCCGTGGTTGGTGGCCCAGTCGATCCGCTGCGGCACGCCGGGTCGGCCGAGCAGCCATTCGGTGACGGCCAGCACGGTGCCGACCGGTTGGCGCAGCTCGGCGGGGGCGGATTCGGCGATGGGGGCCAGCCGGTCTGCCAGCCGGTTGTAGGTGGCCGGGTCAGCGCGGGCGGCGCGGACCAGGAAGGAGTCGCGCACGGGGATGTCGGCCAGGGCGAGCACGGCGCGGGCCTGGTCGGCGGGGCTGGTGGGGGCGGGGCCGGGGCGCAGTAGGGCGGTGTCGAGCCAGTCGATGGCGTGGTCGCGCCA
>JBAVKY010000237.1:0-13498 GCA_049688555.1 Propionicimonas sp. | reverse complement strand
GCACAACTCCGTCAACACCAGCGAAAGGCTGGTGGCGACATCCGCGGGCACGTAGCCGAAACTGCCCTCACGAACCATCCGTACCTTGCCCCCGGTGGTGGCAACGTCTCCAACCATCCGGAGCAGGCGGTCGGCAACATCGTCGAACTGGACGGTGGAGTCGAACGCCTGCGACAGGATCTCGTGCACCACAGCGATAGCCGCCACCCGCTTCATGGCGTCCTCCAGGGCACTCCGTGCGTCCTCTGATGAGATCCGCCGTGCCTGCAGCCGCAACAAGGCGGCGACGGTTTGCAGATTGTTCTTGACGCGGTGATGGATCTCACGAATCGTTGCATCCTTGGTGACCAGTTGGCGCTCGCGCGACCGCAGCTCCGTGGTGTCCCGACACATCACCAACAGGCCGATCGGCCCGTTCTCGTCCTGCAGCGGCAGGACCCGAAGCCGGACGGTGGCCGACGCCCCTTCGAGTTCCACCTCCCGCGGGCCGCCGCCGGTCAAGGTGGCCGTGATCGGGCGTTCTACCGGCTGGCGTTGGTGTCCCAGCAGGGACTTGGCGACAGTGGCGAACACTTCCCCTTCCAGGTCCCCGGTCAAGCCCATCCGGCGAAAAGCACTCAGCGCATTGGGGCTAGCGAAGGTGACCACTCCGAAAATGTCGACGCGGATCGTCCCGTCCCCAACTCTCGGCGAGACCCACGGCACCGGCTTGTCCCCGTCAATCGGGAACTGCCGCCGCCGAACCATGCCGGCCAGGAGGCTGGCCGCTTCGAGATAAGCGTCCTCGAGCGCCCCGGGCGCCCGCATTCCCATCTGGTTGGTGTGCATCTCGACGATACCGATGCAGCGCGCGTCCATCATGACCGGGATGGCCACCACATCGACCGGGATTCCCGCCTGCAGACTGTTGCTGCTGGACTGGCAGATCTCACCCGACAGGTATGCCTCAGTCACGAGATGCTCGGGGTCGTAGCGGATCTCATCTCCGACCACGTCGTCCTCGAGAGACGTCGGGCCGGTGGTGGGCCTGACCTGAGCGCACGCCCAGAAGATCGAGTCGTCCTGATCGGGAATCCACAGGATCAGGTCGGCGAACGACAGGTCAGCCAGCAGTGACCATTCCCCCACTAGGTGCTCCAGCCACGCCCTCTGCTCGGTTCCGAGCACCGTGTGGGCGTCCATCACCTGTTCCATGGTCAGCATTGGTAGTTAGGGGCGCGGTGCCGTTGCCGGTCCGTCTCCCCATCCCCCTTTCAATCCGTGCGTGCTTTTTTCCCGCACACGGCTTACCGATGGTCTTCTGGGCACGGGTTACGCAGCTTTCGGGTAGCGAACGGTCCCACGGAGCCGGTACAGGCCCCGCTGGTTGAACCAGTCTTCAGTCCACTGCTGGGCCACTCCGACGTGGAGGTTGCGTCCACGCTTCTTGAGCAGCAAGCGTTTCAGCCGCCACTCCACGTAGGAGTCGATCTGGCGGAACTTGTCGGCGGCGTTCCCGGTACGGAAGTGGTTTCCCCAACCACGCAGGATCGGGTTGAGACCATCGATGATCCACTCGATCCGCGTACCCGCGCGATTGGGCCGTCCCCAAGCCTCCCACAGGACGTCACCCCTATGGACACGGTCATACAGGGCGTGGAAACGGCGACCCTCCTGCTGCTTGGCCACCCTCCATAGCCGACGTCGCAGTTCTCGCACTTTCGCCGCCGACGGACCCCCATCGACGGCCACGACAGGCTGCGGCCTGCCGGGGTAGTCGACCGGCGAACCGGTCATGCCCTCACACTTACCCGCTCGAGCGACATGACCAAAGTCGGGGCCCTTCCCTCCCGGCGCGTCATGTTGCACACCGATCCCCGGTACTGCGACCCCGTCGGACTCCCGCTGCACTCCCTCGGACTTCACCATCGGCTCATACCTCGGGTCTTTCGCCTGACGCAGGCACGCAGACGGGCCTCGCCTGTTCCGTGTCAGACCCTGTGCACGTGCCGCCGTCCCTACCCCGGGGAGACCCCACAAACTCGACCCCGGAACAGGGCCTGCAGGACAAGGCCTTCGCCGTGACATGAACGGCTCGGCTCCCCCATCATGAGTCTGACGAGACTGCAACGTTCGCCTCACGCAACGGCCCGCACACTTGCTCCCTCCAAAGAGGCTCTCGACACCCCGCTCGGCCCGCCACATCTCTCCGACGAACTGGGGCCTGCTACCCGGCGCTCCGGCACCTACCGGGACGGGACTCACACCCGCTGGCCTGACACAGCTTCCAGGACGCACCATGGGGTCCACCCTAGGGGCGCACCCCATCGAGTTGAGGGTCATCGGGACCGGATGGCACAATGGGGCGTTGCGCCTTTTGCGCGTCATCGACTGACGAGGAGAAAACACATGGGTAAGGGTGGCCGCAAGCGCCGTTCCCGCAGGAAGAACAGCGCCAACCACGGAAAGCGCCCGAACGCCTGAGGAACCTCGACCCCCCGCTCGCTGAGCGGGGGGTCTGCATTTCTACAGTTCCTCGCTATTTCTACAGTTCTTCGGTGATGATCACCGTTCGGGTAAGACTCGTCCGTAGCCGGAGTCGGAGCGTGTCGGGCGCGCGCTCCCCGCTGCAGCAACGGCGGATCACTACCCGCATCGCGTTCTCGACGTCGAATCGGTCCAGGCAGGGCTCGCAGGCGAGCAGGTGTTCGCGGATCTCGTCCGCTTCGGCGATGCTCAGCTCGTGGTCATGGAACGCATGGATGCGATCGATCATCCTCGAGCATTCGTCGGAGCCCGTGTGCATGACCTCATTCATGGGCGATCACCAGGGATCAATCCGTGCTCAAGCGCGTAGTCGGCGAGACGATTCCGGAGCTGGGTACGTCCCCGGTTCAGCCGCGACATCACGGTTCCAATCGGGGTGCCCATGATCTCGGCGATCTCCTTGTAGGAGAAGCCCTCGACGTCGGCGAGGTAGACCGCCAGACGAAAGTCGGGGGCAAGGTTGTGCATGGCCTCCTTCACCGCTGAATCCGGCATGCGGTCCAAGGCGTCCATCTCCGCGGAGCGCAACCCGTCGGCGGTGTGGGCCTCAGCGCGGGCCAGCTGCCAGTCTTCGATTCCCTCGCCAGCGGCGAACTGCGGCTGGCGCTGCTTCTTGCGATAGATGTTGATGAAGGTATTGGTGAGGATGCGGTACAGCCAGGCTTTCAGGTTCGTCCCGGGGGTGAACTGATGGAAGGAGGCATAGGCCTTGACGAATGTTTCCTGGACGAGGTCTTCCGCGTCGGCGGGGTTCCTGGTCATCCGCAAAGCGGCGCCATACAACTGATCCAGATAGCCGAGGGCGTCCGCTTCAAATCTGGCCGTGCGTTCTGCGTCCGTCTCGACCAAACGTGGGTCGGACAGGCTCTCATCAGGAAGGGTCGGAAGAGTCATCGCCACCGAGCCTAACCGTTTGACGAGACCCTGTCGCGGACCGTCGGCCGCGGCCGACTCCGGGCGAGGCCGCGTCGTGGTCGGTTGCACGGTTGCCATCACGCCTCACTCAACCCGGCAGAGGGATGCTGCTATTCCCCGACACCCGGTCAGGTAGGGGCTCGATCAACTCTGGGGAATCATTGGCCACCCAGTTGACCGCAGTGCTCACCGCGTAAGCCGCCAGATCCAGCGCAGGGACCGTGAGGACGGCGCGCGGGTCGCCATCGAAGCCGGGATCGAGCCAGGAAGCCCAGCCCGCACGGGCAACCGTCACAGGCATGCGGTCATGCAGCCGCCCCACTGCGTCGGTTGCCGCGGTGGTGATGATGGTGCAGGTGCTCAGCCAGGCACCATCGGGTGTCTTCCAGAACTCGTACAAGCCCGCCATCGCCAGCAATGACCCATCAGCGGGACGAATGAAGAACGGTTGCTTGACCGGCTTGCCCTGGGGGCCTGGCTGGTTGGCGACGTACCACTCGTAGTACCCGTCGGCGGGCAACAGGCATCGTCGGACAGCGAACGCTCTGCGGAAGGAAGGCTTCTCGGCAACGGTCTCGAGTCTGGCATTGATCAGGCGAGCGGCCCCGGAGGCAGTCTTCGACCACGACGGCACCAGTCCCCACCGCAGCGGCACCAGTCTGCGCCGGAGTTGCCCGTCGATGACCCGTTCGACGACGGCGGGTACCAGGTCGGTTGGCGCGACGTTGAACGAGGGCGACGGCAGCGGTCCAGCGACGTCGTCGATCTCAAAGGCCTCCTCTAGGAGGTCCTGATTTGCCGAAGCGGCATAGCGACCGCACATGCTGTCACGATAACGTGCGGCATCGCTTGGCAGTTGGCTCCGAGAGCGCTAGGAATTGAGTCATGACACTTCTGCGGTTCGTCGCCCGATCCATGCTTGCGAGCTACTTCGTCGTGAACGGCGTCAAGGCGCTCCGCCAGCCTGAGAGCCAGGAAGCGGCGGCCGAACCCATCGCGCGCAAGGTCCTGCCGCTGGCGCAGTCGGTGCTGCCGAAGCAGGCGGCGGTCTACCTTCCGCAGGACACCATCGCGCTGGTCAGGTGCTCAGGGGTGGCCCAGATCGTCGGTGGACTGAGTCTGGCCACCGGGTTCGGTCGACGGATCGGGGCAGGGGTTCTGGCAGCCACCATGGTGCCCAACGTCATGGCGTCCAACCCCCTGCAAGTGGCCGCCGCCGAACGCGCCACGGCCCAGTCGCTACTCACCAAGAACGTCGCGCTGCTCGGCGGAGTCCTGCTGGCCTCCCAGGACACCGAGGGCAAGCCCAATCTCGCCTGGCGTGCCCGCCTGCAGAAGCAGGCCTTGACCCGGGAGGCCGCGCGCACGAAGGTGCGCCTGCAGCGGGAGGCGAAGCTCGCCGCCCGACAGGCGACGAGGTCGCTCAAACGGAGGGGCGCCGCGGCCCGCAAGGGCATCGAGAGTGTGATTTCTTGATCCGCTGGGAGGCGCCACTGGCCACCTCACCAGTCAACGGGCTCTTCGCCGTCCCCGGTTCGAAGTCGACCACAGCCCGAAGCTTCATGCTAGCTGCCTTGGCCGACGCCCCCGGCGAGGTGATCGGGGCCCTCTCAGCACGCGACACCACGCTAATGCGGCAGGCGCTCGGCCAGTTCGGGGTCCGCTTCGACGACGTGACGCTCGACCGCGTGCTGGTCAGCCCGCCAGCGGTTTTTCACGCCGCGGGCCGCATCGACTGCGGCCTGGCCGGGACCGTGCTGCGCTTCCTGCCCCCGATCGCCGCGCTGATCGACGGCCCGACTGAGTTCGTGGGCGATGCCGAGGCCGCGGCCCGTCCGGTAGCCCCGCTGCTCGGAGCCCTGGCCGATCTGGGCGCCACGGTCACCACCCCTTACCACCTGCCGTTCACTGTGACGGGTGGGGTCCTCGTTCGTGGCGGCGCTGTCGCACTGGACGCGTCGGATTCCAGCCAGTTCATCTCCGCGTTGTTGTTGGCCGGCGCCCGATTCCCGGAAGGGCTCGCGGTCCGCCACACCGGTCACAGGATGCCGTCGCTGCCGCACATCGTCATGACGGTTCGGATGCTGCGCGGCCGCGGCGTGAGGATCGCAGAACCGGAATCGGGAGTGTGGGTGGTGGATCCCGGACCGATCGCCTCGGTCATCGACCGGGTCGAACCGGACCTGACCAACGCAGCCTCCCTCCTCGCCGCCGCGGTGGCTACCGGTGGGCGGTTGACCACCCGGTGGCCGGAGCACTCGCTGCAACCCGCCGACGCGCTCGCGGACGTCCTCGCGGCCTTCGGGGCAGACCTCAGCTACAGCGTCGGACCGGCCGGGCGAATGCTCACGGTCGCCGGTCCCGATCGGGTCCGGGGGGTGGAGCTGGACCTCCAAGCCACCAGCGAGTTCACCCCCGTCGCCGCCGCGCTGGCGGTTCTGGCCGACTCCCCGTCCGTGCTTCATGGAGTCGGACACATCCGAGGCCACGAGAGCGACCGGCTCGCTGCCCTTGAGGCGGAGTTGTGCGGCCTCGGCGCCGACGTCCGGCAACTCCCCGACGGGCTGGACCTTCGGCCTCGGCCGCTGCGCGGTGGCGTGTTCCACACCCACGCCGACCACCGCCTCGCCCACGCGGGAGCGCTGCTGGGCCTCGTCACCCCGGGAGTGGTCCTGGACGATGTGACGTGCACGACCAAGACCTTGCCCAACTTCGCTGGCTTGTGGACCTCCATGGTGGAGGGTCGCACGTGACCTCGCGAAGGCGGGAGCGGATCACCGACGACCCCGACGCCGGCTACGGACGTCCCGCGCGACGCAGCCGGCCCCGCACCAAGGATCGGCCCAGCTACGACGACGCGGTCGAGGCAAGGGTGATCACGGTCGACCGCGGGCGATTCCGCTGCCTGCTGGAACGCACGGGAGTACACATCTCCGCCACCAAGGCGCGCTCCCTTGGCCGCACCGGGGTCATCGTCGGCGATCTGGTGCGGCTAGTGGGTGACAGCTCAGGAGCCGAAGGAACACTGGCCCGGATCGTGGAAGTCAGGCCCCGCGAGACCGTCCTGCGCCGCACAGCGGACGATGATGACCCGTTCGAGCGACCGATCGTGGCAAATGCCGATCAGTTGGTCGTGGTGGCCGCCCTCGCGGATCCGCCGCCTCGCCCGGGCATGATCGACCGAATCCTGGTGGCGGCCTACGACGCCGGCCTGGAGCCTCTATTGGTGTTCACCAAGGCCGACCTCGAAGTGCCCGACGATCTGGTGGCCATCTACGCTCCGCTCGGGCTGCGCATCATCGTGATGGAGCCGGGGGCGGACCTCGAGGGGCTGCGCACGGCCCTGCACGGGCATCGCAGCGTGCTGGTCGGACATTCCGGTGTCGGGAAGTCGACCTTGGTCAACATGCTGATCCCCGGCGTGGAGCGGGCCATCGGCGAGGTGAACGAGGTCACCGGGCGGGGCCGGCACACCTCATCCACTGCGATCGCGCTGGAGCTCCCGGCCTCAGACGGCTGGGTGATCGACACCCCCGGGTTGAGGTCCTTCGGCCTGAGCCACGTCACGCCGGAATCGATCGTCGCGGCCTTCACCGACCTTGCCGAGGTGGTGGCCGACTGCTCCCGCGGCTGTCAGCACGACACCACCGCTATTGAGTGTGCCCTCGACGCGGCCGTCGTCGATGGACGGCTGGCAGCCGAGCGGGTCGAGTCGTTCCGGCGGATCGAAGGGGCCTGGATGACCCCCAGCCATTAGGTTGTGAGCCATGGCTGACCAATCCCTGCTTGACGACCTGCGCCTCGCCCATGTGCTCGCCGATGCGGCCGACGGGATCACCATGAACCGCTTCAAGTCACGTGATCTGGTGGTCACCGCCAAGCCCGACCGGACTCCGGTGACCGACGCCGACACCGCTGTTGAGGACACCATCCGGAGCATGCTCAGGCGCACCCGCCCGCGCGATGCCGTCCACGGTGAGGAGCGCGAGGATTCCGGCTGGGGCCCCCGACGATGGGTGATTGACCCCATCGACGGGACGGCGAACTTCCTGCGCGGCGTTCCCGTGTGGGCGACCTTGATCGGATTGATGGTTGGCCATCAGGTCGTGGCTGGTGTGGTGTCCGCACCGGCGCTGGGGCGTCGCTGGTGGGCGAGCCGGGACAACGGTGCCTACACCGGACGAAGCCTGCTCCAGGCGAGCCGCTGCCAGGTTTCCGGCGTGTCCACCATCGAGGATGCCTCGTTGTCGTACGCGTCCATCGGCGGCTGGGTGGCTTCGGGTCGCGGTCAACAGTTTGTCGATCTGATGCGCGACTGTTGGCGGACCCGCGCCTACGGGGACTTCTGGAGCTACATGCTGCTCGCCGAGGGAGCGGTTGACCTCGCCTGCGAACCCGAACTGGCCCTGCACGACATGGCGGCCGTGTCGGTAGTGGTTCAGGAGGCCGGCGGACGCTTCACCAACCTTGACGGCGTCCCTGGCCCCCACGGGCCCGGCGCGGTGGCGACCAACGGGCTGCTGCACGACGAAGTAATCGCCCGACTCGCCTACGACGAAGGCTGACGGGGGTGGCGGGTATCGGTGCGGATCACCGGAATCGCGGCGAGCAGGGAACGCGTGTACTGGGTCTGGGGCTGGGCGAATACCTGCTTGATCGGCCCTGACTCCACAATTCTTCCTGACTGCATGACCAGCAACGTGTCGCACAGGTGCCGCACCACCATCAGGTCGTGACCGACCACGCACAGAGTGAGACCGTGGCTTGCCACCAGATCGTTGAGCAGGTTCATCACCTGGGCACGCACCGACACGTCCAGTGCCGAGACCGGCTCGTCGGCGATCAGCACCTCGGGTTTGGGGGCAAGCGCCCTGGCGATCGCGATCCGTTGCCGCTGGCCTCCGGAGAACTCGTGGGGGAAACGGTCGGCGTATTCCAGCGGCAGATCGACGTCGGCCATCACCTCCGCCAACCGTGCCCGATGGTCGAGCTGGCCGTCCAGCTGCCGTCGAACCAGGCGGGAACGCAACGGCTCCGTGATGATGTCGCCGACCTTCATCCTCGGGTTGAGCGAAGACCGCGGATCCTGGAACACCATCTGGACCGACGCGCGCAGGAACCCCAGCTTCCGCTCCGGCAGGTGCCCGATTTCGGTACCCGAAAACCACACTTCACCCGCTGTTGGGCGGTCGAGTCCGGCGAGTAGTCGAATCAGGGTCGACTTGCCGGAGCCCGATTCGCCGACGATGCCGAGGCGTTGACCTGCCTGCATGGTCAGGTCAACGTCAACCAGCGCGGCCACCGACCCCTGCCCGGTGCGGTAGGTCCGGCTGAGCGCGACGGTTCGATAGATCTCACTCACCGGCTGACCCGCGGCTGAAGAAGGCCTCGACGGTGGGCAACCGTTCCCCCGGCTCCACCAAGTCCAACCGCGCGGTGGCGACCAGCCCTCGGGTGTACGGGTGCGTGGGGGCAGTGAACAACGAAGCGACGGGGCCTGCCTCGACCACCTCGCCGTCCAGCATCACCAACACTTGGGAGCACACCTGAGCGACGACCGCGAGGTCGTGGCTGATGAACAGGCAGGCGGCTCGCTCAACGGTGAGGACCCGGTCGAGGAGTTCGAGCACCTTGGCCTGCACCGTCACGTCCAGCGCTGTGGTGGGTTCATCGCAGACCACGAGGTCCGGACCGTTGATGAGGGCCATGGCGATAATGACCCGCTGGCGCTGGCCCCCGGACAGTTGGTGGGGATACGCGTCCGCAATACGTTCCGGATCATTCAGCCCGACCTCACCGAGCATCGTGATCACCCGGGGGCGCGCCGCGGCACCGTCCGCGTCGCGGTGGAGCAACAACACCTCGGCCACCTGCCGGCCAACCTTCATGGTGGGGTCCAAGGCCGTCATCGGCTCCTGAAACACCATGGCCAAGGCGTTGCCGCGCAGTCGCGCCAGCTCTTTCTCAGGACGTCCGAGCAGTTCCTCACCCCGCCAGCGGACGGAACCGCGTACGTGGGCCGTCTCGGGCAACAGACCCATCACCGATAACGCTGTCACGGTCTTCCCAGAACCGGACTCACCGATGATCCCCAGCCGTTCGCCTTCGGCCAGCGAGAAGGACACCTCCCGCACGGCCTGGGCCCGGCGCCGTCCGAAGTCCACGCACAGGCCCTCGACCTCGAGCAGGCTCACGACACCTCCCGCAGCCGGGGGTCCAGGTAGTCCCGCAGGCCGTCTCCCAGCAGGTTGAACCCCAGCACCGCCAAGGCGATCGCCAGCCCCGGCCACAACGCCTGCAGCGGGTCGACGAAGAGAAACTGCTGCGCATCGCGCAGCATGGTCCCCCAGGTCGGTGTCGGGCGTGGGGTACCCAGGCCAAGGTAGCTCAGTGCCGCCTCAGCCAGGATCGCCATCGCGAAGCTAACCGATGCCTGCACGCCGATCAGCGGGGCGATGTTGGGCAGGACATGACGTCCGGCCACCCCCCACCGGCTGGTGCCTGACGCGCGGGCGGCCACCACGAAGTCACTGGCCATGACTTGAAGCGTCCCCGCGCGGGCAACGCGGGCGAATGCAGGAATGGTCGCCACACCGATCGCCACCATGGCAGTCTGCGTTGAGGCTCCGAACCCCGAGGCCAACAGGATCGCCAGCAGCAACGCCGGAAACGCGTAGACGACGTCCGAGGCCCGCATGACAACCTCCGAGACCCATCCGCCAGTCTGTCCTGCCAGCATCCCCAGCGGGACGCCGATCACCGCGGCCAAGCTCACCGAGATGATCCCGACGACCAGGCACATCCGCGCACCGACCAGCAGACGGCTGAAGATGTCGATGCCGAAGCCGTCCGTCCCCATCACGTGGGGCCAACTCGGGGGCAGCAGTCGCTGGCCGGGTACCACCCGAATGGGGTCGAACGGCGTCCACACCAGCGAGACCGCCGCCGCGAGGAAAACCACACTGACCAGCGCGATCCCCATCACCAACCCGAGGCGCTTCACCCGGCATCACCGCCGGAACGTTGCCGTGGATCGATGAGCACGTAGGAGAAGTCCACGATGGCGTTGATGACGAGGACGGCCAGGACGAGGAACATGACGGTGCCCTGCACCACGAGGAGATCGCGCTGCGCGACGGCGGTGAGCAGCAGCGAACCCAGACCCGGCAAGGTGAATACCTGCTCGACAACGATCGCGCCGACCAGCACGGTCGACAACTGCAGACCGAGCACCGTGACCAGCGGGATGGCCGCGTTTCGGGTCCCGTGCCGAACCAGGGCGGTCGCTGGGGTCCAGCCGATCGCGCGGGCGGTTCGGTAGTAGTCCTCGTTGAGCACCTCGACGAACGCTGAGCGTACATAGCGGATCAGTACGGCGCCCTGAACCAGGCTCAGGGTGACCGCGGGCAACACCAGATGCGAGGCCCACCTACCCGCGTCCTCGCTCAGCGGTACGTAGCCATTGGCTGGGAGCCAACGAAGCTTCACCGCGAACAGCCACACCAACAGGATCCCGCCCCAGAACACCGGAATCGCCATGCCTACCTGGGCCAGTGCGTTGATCGTGAAGCCCTGCCAATGCCGCCGCTTCAGCGCCGCCAGCATCCCTGAGGGCAGCGCGATGAGCAGCGAGCCGATCACACCGAACAGCACCAGCCACAACGTGACGACCACCCGGGGCGCCATCAGCGCCAAGACCGGATCTCCGCTGAGGTGGGAGACGCCGAAGTCCCCGGTGAAGATGCCGCCGATCCACGACAGGTACTGAACTGGGAGGGGACGGTCAAGCCCCAGTTGGTGGCGAAGCCGCTCAACCGCTTCGGGGGTGGCGTCCAACCCCAACATGACCTGAGCGACATCGCCCGGAAGTGCCGCGGTGACCACGAAGATCACCATGGAAGCCCCGATCAGGGTGACAGCGAAGATGCCGACCCTTCGGGCGAGCCGCCAGCCCACCGTCCTCACGGTTGTGCCATGCTTCGCCAGCGGTCAGCGGCTAGCGATGGTGGTCAGGTCGAAGCTCAGCGTGGTCGCATTCTGCGAGACACCGGTGACGTCCGACGAGGTGATCACCAAATTGGGCAGAGCGAAGAGCCAGATTGCTGCTGCGTCATTGGCCAGATAGCGCACCGCCTGCTCCATGAGCGGGATCGCATCGGTCTCCCCCGCCCCATCGGCTGCATTGTAGAGCTTGACGAACCCAGCGTCCCGGTAGTGCCAGTAGTACTTGGGATTGGCGAACTTGCCGAGGTCCCTGGCCTCCACGTGCCCGACGATGGTCATGTCGTAGTCGCCGTTGGTGAACACCTCCGGGATCCACCGGGAGAACTCGAGCTCTTCGATCTTGGCCGTGACTCCCACGTCTCGCAACTGAGAAGCCACGAACTGCGCGGACTTCACGGCGTAGGGAATCACCGGCACCCGAAGCCTCAGCGTGAGGCCGGAGGAGTACCCGGCTTCCTTGAGCAGCGCCTTCGACTTTGCCGGATCGTAGCCATTGATGCGGGACAGGTCCTCATACCACGGATCGGTCGGCACGGCCATCGACCCGATCAGCGTTCCCTTACCGTTCCAGACTGTGTCCATCAGCGCCTTGCGGTCGATGGCCATGGTGAGGGCCTGCCGAACCTTGCCTTTCGCGAGCGCCTTGTTGTCGTGGTTCAGCCCGAGGACAACTTCACCGTTCGTCGTGCCGGAGATTGTGGTGAAGCGACTGGTGTCGGAAAACTGCGGCAGCGCATCCGGGGCCTGCAGGTTGGAGATGACGTCCAGGTCACCGGACAGCATGGACGCATTCATCGCGTTCGGATCGCTGTAGTAGCGGAAGGTGACTTCGTCGAAACGACCCGGCGTGCCCCAGTAAGCGGAGTTCTTGCTGAGCACAACACTCTGACCCTTGTTCTGGGTCTTCAGCGCGTACGGACCCGACCCGGCGTTCATGGTTGCCAGATCGCCGGAGAAGGCCGGATCCACGATCATTCCCAGGGTGGACGACATGTCGTAGAGCCACATCACCGAGGGTCTGGTGAGGGTGAATACCACCTTCGCGGCCTCTGGCGCCTCCACCGAGGCCACCACCGCAAGCTGCGCACGAAGTGTTTCGGTGATCATGTCGTCGGCCTTCAGTCGGTCCACGTTCGCCTTGACCGCCGTTGCATCCACCGGTTGCCCGGAGGCGAACTTCGCCGCCGGATTCAGGTGAAATATGTAGGTCTTTCGATCCGGGCTGAGCTCCCACGCTTGAGCCAGCAGTGGCTTGAGGGCACCCTCCGAGTCCACCTTGACGAGCGTTTCGTACACGTTGTAGAGCAGCACCTGCGCAATCGATGCCGCTGAGTTGTGGAAGGGATCCAGCGAGGGTGGCTCGAGGGTCGCGCCGACTGTCAGGGTCCGCGCTGGCGCGGTGGTGCTGGTGGCGGGCGATGACGGGCTGCATGCGGAGGTGACGATCAGCAGCGCGCCGAGCAGTGCCCCCAGCGCCCACCTCGCCTGAAGCCATCGACGCCCCGACCGGATACCCCGGTTGTTCATACGTCCTCCCACGGTTCACCCCGCTACGCGAGCAAGCGCAGGCATTCTAACCTAGCCCGAAGTCACAGTGACGCAGCGAAGCGCCTGCCTGACGCCTCACTGCCGGGGACCCCGATCGCCTTGCCTCTCGTCTCGGTGTCTTGGGCGTGATGGGGTGTTCCTGTCGTGAGGGGTGTGGGCGATCAGTGCGCCGGGGGCACAGCGGGAGCCGGTGGCGAGTGGCTGGCTGTCTCGGATGGGGCGCCGAACACCCTGGACGATCACGTGGGCGCGTCTGCGCGAAGTGTCGGCGGGGAGACTATAATAATACACATGTTCGATTATCGGCAAGTAGGGACGCTGGGTGCTGAGGAGGCGCTGGCGTTGGTCGAACGGGCGCAGCGGGATCGTCGTCATGCTGAGGTGGTGGAGGCGTTGGGCATGCTGCGGTTGTTGCGGGTGTACCGCCACGAGGTGGCTGCCGACAAGGTGTGCCTGGGCGGGGACGGCACGCCGGCGGTGGACGAGTTCTGCTGCCTCGAACTCG
>JBAVKY010000236.1:0-4985 GCA_049688555.1 Propionicimonas sp. | reverse complement strand
CCGCATCGACCGCTCCCGAATCGCAGGCGCCCACCTGCCGGGCGACGGCCGAGGGCCTCAGCCTGCGCGAGCAGGCTGGCCAGCTGCTGATGGTGGGGCTCAGCGGCACTCTGGACGCAGCCGAGCGGACCGCGATCACGAAGTACCACGTCGGCTCGGTGATCCTGATGGGTACCTCCACCGCCGGCGTGAAGCGGACGGCGGCGCTGACCGGGCAGCTGGCGAAGCTCGGCGGCGAGACGGGCATCCTGGTCGCAGTGGACCAGGAAGGTGGCTTGGTGCAGCGCTTGCAGGGCCCGGGCTTCAGCACCATCCCTTCCGCGGCGAAGCAGGCCAAGCTCAGCGATGCCACGCTGCGGCGGCGAGCCGAACGGTGGGGCGAGGAATTGGCGGCGGCCGGCGTGCACCTGAACCTGGCGCCTGTGGCCGATGTCGTCCCTGCGGCCAAGCAGGCCACCAACCAGCCGGTCGCCAGGTTGGGCCGAGGCTACGGTTCGAAGCCCGCCGTCGTCTCGGCCAAGGTGGACGCCGTCGTCACCGGGCTGCGAGCGGGCGGGGTCTCGGCGGCGGTCAAGCATTTTCCGGGACTGGGCGAAGTCACCGGCAACACCGACTTCGTGGCCCGAGTGGTGGATACCGTCACCACTGCCACCAGTCCCGGATTGGTGCCGTTTCATGATGCGGTGACCGCGGGCGTGGATGCCGTGATGGTGTCCTCGGCGTTCTACGCCCGAATCGACGGTAAGCGGATGGCCAGTTCCTCCCCGAAGGTGATCGGCTTGCTGCGGGAGTGGGGCTTCGAGGGGGTCGTGGTGAGCGACGACCTGGGTGCCGCCGTCGCGCTGCGGAGCGTCCCGGCCACGCGGCGGGCCCTCAGCTTCATCGAGGCCGGCGGAGACCTCGCGATCACCGCGACGCCGGGGCTGGCCGCGTCCATGACCGCAGGGTTGGTCAAAGCCGCCAAGGCCGATTCAGCTGTCGCCGGGCGCATCACCGAGGCGGCCAGCCGGGTGCTGGCGTTGAAGCAGGCTCACGGCTTGGTCGATTGCGGCTGAAGTCTTCCTTGCGAGGAGGACCGTCAGGGAGCCGCCAGTGGGGAGGCCCGCCTCAACGGCACCTGATGCGCGGCGTCAGGCGAGGACCTCAGGCATCGACCTCGAGCTGCTCCATGACCATCCGGGCGTCGTCAACCAGCTCCGGGACAGTGTCTGGGATCGAAGCGTAGTACAGGGACGCGGAGTCCTCGCCAGTATCGACGATCACCACGATGGCCAGTTCGCCCTTGGTTTCGAGGCCGGCGATGTCGAAGCTGAGCTGCGATTCGACCAGCCAGGCGTCGTGGCCGTCCACCGTCATGGCCTTCGAGACCTTGTCGTCGCGCTGGACGACCGCATCGCCGTAGAACTCGCCGACGACGCACTTCATGACGATCTGCGACCCCTCCTGAGGGCTGAAGAAGCCGTCGCCCGCGACCAGTTCGCCCACGAGGACCGAGGCGACCCAGTCGCTGCTGAACCCGTCGTAGTTCGGCTCCACCATCACGATCTGCTCGGCGACGTCGCGTCCGAACGGCACCCGGTTGTCGCCCTTGACGGGCCCCCAGGGGTCGCCCAGCATCGGGTATGAGAGCTTGCCGCCGTGGACCCGTCCGTCGTTGCGTTGCGCCGGCGGCGTGTCAGTCTGGGTGATGTCGACCTTGGGGCAGACATTCTGGCTGGCCTGGCCACCGGTGGGGAACGGGTCCTCGCCGTTGCTGAGCCGTCCGATTCCCTGGGTGACCAGCCACACGATGAGCCCCAGCGCCACGAGCGCCGCCACGCCGCCGGCCACCCAGCCGAGGCTGAGGCGTTTGCGTGGTTGGCCTGGCCCGGTGGGCTGACCCGGCGACCCAGTGACGTTGGGCGGCGGGGTCGTGGCCGGGTTCGCCGTGACGGCTGCCGTCCAGGCGGCCCCCGTCCAGAAGCGGAACATGCCGGGCTGCCCGCCCGGATCCGGATACCACCCTGCTGCGCTCACGGCCAAGAGTCTAGTTGGAGCACCTGGGTGGCCCCAGCGATCGAATCTCGCCGATCACCCGAACCGGCCCGAGATGTAGTCCTCGGTCACCTTCAGGTCGGGGGTGGAGAAGATCTTGTCGGTGTCGCCCATCTCGATCAGCTTGCCGGGGGAACCGGTCCCGGCGATGTTGAAGAAGGCCGTGGTGTCGGAGACCCGGGCGGCCTGCTGCATGTTGTGGGTGACGATGACGATCGTGTAGGTGTGCTTCAGTTCGCCGATGAGGTCCTCGATCGCCAGGGTCGAGATCGGGTCGAGGGCCGAACAGGGCTCGTCCATCAGCAGCACCTGCGGCTCCATGGCGATGGCACGGGCGATGCACAACCGCTGCTGCTGCCCACCGGAGAGCCCGGAACCGGGCAGGGTGAGGCGGTTCTTCACCTCTTCCCACAGGTTGGCACCGCGCAGCGACTGCTCCACGATCTCTTCCTTGCGGCTGGCGGGCATCCGGGCGTTGTTCAAGGTGATGCCCGCGAGGACGTTCTCCTTGATCGACATGGTCGGGAACGGGTTCGGCCGTTGGAACACCATGCCGATCTGGCGACGGACCCGAACCGGGTCGACGCCGGGGCCGTAGAGGTTCTCCCCGTCGAGCAGCACTTCGCCTTCGACGTGGGCGCCGTGGATCACCTCGTGCATGCGGTTGATGGTCCGTAGCAGCGTGGACTTGCCGCAACCGGACGGGCCGATGAACGCGGTGACCGCTTTCGGTTCGATGGTCATCGTGACGTCAGCCACGGCCCGGAACTTGTCGTAGTAGACGTTCAGGTCGGTGACATCGATTCGTTTGGACATGGGTGATTCTCCTTGCGGGTCAGCGACCGGTCTTGGGGGCGAAGCGGCGGGCGACGAGGCGGCCGATGAGGTTCAGCACCATGACGATCAAAATCAGGGTCAGCGCGCCGGCCCATGCCCGGTCGAGATAAGGGGTGACGTCGGTGCCGGGGTGGGCGTAGGCGTCGTAGACGAAGACCGGCAGGGTCATCATCGGGTTGGCGAGCAGGTTGTTGTTCAGGCTGGCGGTGAAGCCGGCGGCGATCATCAGCGGGGCGGTCTCGCCAATCACCCGAGCGACGGCCAGGATGATGCCCGAGACCAGACCCGAGATAGCCGTGGGGACGACGATCCGGACGATGGTGATCCACTTCGGCACCCCGAGGGCATAGGCGGCCTCCCGCAACTCGTTGGGGACCAGTCGCAGCAGTTCCTCACAAGAGCGCACCACGACCGGGATCATCAGCACCGACAGTGCGATCGAACCCGACAGCCCGAACACCGACCCCGGCCCGAACACCAGCGCCATCAGCGAGTACGCGAAGAGGCCGGCGACGATGGACGGGATGCCCGTCATCACGTCGACGAAGAACGTGATCGTCTTGGCGGTGCGGTTGCCGGCACCGTATTCGGCTAGGTAGATCGCGGTCATCAGGCCGACCGGCACCGAGATCAGCGTCGCCAGTCCGGTGATCCACAGCGTGCCTGAGATGGCGTGGGCGGCGCCGCCGCCTTCCCCGACGACGTTGCGCATCGAACTGGTGAAGAAGGTGGCGTCCATGCGCGCGATGCCGTTGCTGATGGCCTCCCACAGCACCGATCCCAAGGGCACCAGCGCAAGCAGGAAGGCCCCGGTCACCAGGTAGATGGCGCGACGGTCCGCCGCCTGACGGCGGCCCTCGACCAGGCTGGTTGCCACCTCCATCGACACCAGGAAGATCACGAAGCCTGCGACGGCGACCAACGCCGGGTTCGGGGTTTCCTGAACCAGGCCGGCGACCACGTAGCCGATCACGGTGGCGGCCGCCAGGGCAACCGGAACTGCCCAGCGGGGGAGCCGTCCAGAGGTCAGGGTGTCGCTGCGCAGCGGGCGAAGGGTGACGGCGCTCATCAGTTGGCTCCTGAGTACTCAGCCCGGCGGGAGACGATCCATCGCGCGAACATGTTGACGGCCAGGGTGATCACGAACAGGACCAGACCGGCGGCGATCAGCTGGTTGGTCTTCAACCCGAAAGCTTCGGGGAAATTCTGGGCGATGGTGGCCGCGATGGTGTTGGGGTTGTTCGACGTCAGTACCTGGAAGGTGATGTTCCGGCCGCCCGACATCACCATCGCGACCGCCATCGTCTCACCCAGCGCTCGGCCGAGGCCCAGCATGACTGCTGCCACTATGCCCGGACGGGCGAACGGCAGCACCGCCATCTTGATCATTTCCCACCGGGTGGCACCGAGGGCCAATGCCGCCTCTTCGTGCAGGCGTGGTGCCTGCAGGAAGACCTCGCGGCACATCGAGGTGGTGATCGGCAACACCATGACGGCCAGCACGATGGCGGCCGTCAGGATCGTCCGTCCGGTTCCGGAGGCTTGGCCGCCGAAGAACGGGATCCAGGGCAGGTAGGTGTTGAACCACAGGTACAGCGGCTGGACCCCCACCGCGAGCACGGTCGTCCCCCACAGGCCGAAGACCACCGAGGGGACGGCGGCCAGCAGGTCGATGACGTAGCCGAGTGGTTGCGCGATCTGACGCGGGGCATAGTGGGAGATGAACAGGGCGATACCGATCGCTACCGGAACCGCCATGGCTAGGGCGAGCACGGCGGCCCACACCGTCCCGAAGGCGAACGGAGCGACCCATGAGGCGAATTCCCCATAGCCCTGCGCCTTGAGCGTTTCAGCCGGGGCCAGCAGGGCGGGTGAGCCCTGGATCACCAGGAAGGCAGCGACCAGCGCCAGGATCACGAGGATCGTGATACCCGCACCCGTGGCCAGGAAGCTGAAGACCGCGTCGCCCACGCGCCGCCGCTCGGTTGCGAGCGGGGCGGGCATTCCGGCACCGCTCGGGCCGTCGGGTTGAGTGGCTGTCTCGTGGGTCACAGGTCGGGTCATCGACATGAGTTCCTTTCTGGATGGACCTCGTGGTGAGCCAACGACGTGGC
>JBAVKY010000235.1:0-1705 GCA_049688555.1 Propionicimonas sp. | reverse complement strand
GAAGTGGCTATCGCGCTGCTGCTGGGCCTGTTCGGAATCGGCCCAACCCTGATGTACGTCGCTGCCGGGCTGGTGATCGCGATCGTGGCCGGCTACACCATCGGCCGGCTCAAGCTCGAACGCTACGTCGAGCCGTTCGTGTTCGAAACCAAGCTGCGCGGCCAGGTCATCGACTCGAACGCCGGCCTCACCTGGGACGACCGGATCCAGATGGGCATCGAAGAAGTCGCCTCGATCCTGCGCAAGATCTGGCCCTATCTGCTGGTCGGCATCGGCCTCGGCGCGGCCATCCACGGCTGGGCCCCGGCGGACTTCTTCGCCACCTACGCCGGCGCCGACAACCCCTTCGCCGTCCTGATCGCCGTCCTGGTCGGGGTGCCGCTCTACTCCAACGCCGCCGGGATCCTGCCGCTGGTCGACGCCCTGTACGCCAAGGGTCTCCCGATGGGCACCCTGCTGGCGTTCATGATGGCCACTGTCGCGCTCAGCCTGCCCGAGATGATCTTGTTGCGCCGGGTGCTCAAGCCCAAGCTCATCGCCGTCTTCGTCTCCGTCACCGCCATCGGCATCATCGCCGTCGGCTACCTCTTCAACGCCATCCTCTGACCCACGAAAGGCCCGACATGCACATCAAGATCCTCGGCTCCGGCTGCGCCAACTGCGTCAACCTCGAGAAGGCCGCCAAGCAGGCGGCGTCCGAACTCGGCATCGACGCCACGTTCGAGAAGGTGACCGACTACGCCGACATCGCCTCCTACAACATCATGCGTACCCCCGGCCTGGTCGTCGACGAGGAAGTCGTCCTCGCCGGACGCGTCCCCACCGCCGCCCAGGTCAAGGCAATCCTCGCCCCGCTCGCCCACTGAGCCAGCACGACAGGAGGCATACCGCCATGAATGAAGAACTTGTGAGCGCGGTCAAGGATCGTTACGCGTCCGCCGCCCGGGCAGTGCGACTCGGGTTGATCGACCTGAGCGCGCAGGGCTGCTGCACTCCGTCTGCGGCCCACCAGGATCTCGTCGAGCAGGGCTTCGGATCCGGACTCTATGACGACACCGAAGGCATCCCGAACGGTGCCGTGGTGGCAAGTCTCGGCTGCGGGAACCCCACCGCGGTGGCCGAACTCCGGACGGGGGACCGAGTCCTCGACCTCGGGTCGGGCGGCGGATTGGACGCCCTGATCGCGGCCCGCCGGGTGGGACCGACCGGTCAGGTGTACGGGGTCGACATGACCGACGAGATGCTCGAATTGGCTCGCGCCAACGCACGGGCCGCTGGCGCCCTGAATGTGGAGTTCCGCAAGGGCACGATTGAGAACCTGCCGCTGCCCGATGGCTGCGTCGATGTGGTCATCTCGAACTGCGTCATCAACCTCTCCGTGGACAAGCCCGCGGTCTTCGCGGAGATCCATCGCGTGCTTGCCGCCGGAGGACGAATCGGGATCACCGACGTGGTGGCTGAAGACCAGCTCACCCCGGCTGAGCGTGCTGAACGCGGCTCCTACACCGGCTGTATCGCGGGAGCCTTGTCGCGTCAGGAATACCTGGACGGACTCACCGGCGCCGGCTTCGAGAACGTGACCATCGAGTACACCCATGAACCGGTTCCCGGCATGCACTCGACCATCATCACCGCGACCAGGAGCTGACTAGGCCGGATCGCACCGCCCCACAATTCCGCCTGCCCGGTCGATGCACACCACGTC
>JBAVKY010000234.1:0-5014 GCA_049688555.1 Propionicimonas sp. | reverse complement strand
GGTCTGGCCATGGCTGCCGACGGACCACTCCTGCGATTCGATGACGCGCTGCCGATCGCGGCCGCGGTCGGCGAGATCCGTGGACTCGTTGAACGGCACCAGGTCGTCGTGGTCGCCGGTGCCACCGGATCGGGCAAGACCACTCAGCTGCCCAAGATCTGCCTGCTGGCCAGCCGTGGACGGATCGGGCACACCCAGCCGCGACGGATCGCGGCACGCAGCGTCGCGGAGCGGATAGCCAGCGAGCTCGGCGAGCCGCTGGGGCAGACCGTGGGTTACCAGGTGCGCTTCGCGGCCAAGACTTCCCGGCAGACCCGCATCAAGGTGATGACCGACGGCATCATGCTCGCTGAGATTGGCCATGACCGGGAGTTGCGCCGCTACGACACGATCATCATCGACGAAGCGCACGAGCGCAGCCTGAACATCGACTTCCTCCTCGGCTACCTCAAGCAGTTACTACCCCGCAGGCCCGACCTGCGGGTCATCGTCACCTCAGCCACCATCGACACCGCCCGCTTCTCCGAACACTTCGGCGACGCGCCGATCGTCGAAATCCCTGGGCGGACGTTCCCGGTGGAGCTCAGATACCGTCCGGTGCAGGCCACCGGCGGGCGCGACGCCGACCTGATCGACGCCGTCTGTGACGCCGTCACCGAACTAACTGCCCTGCCGATGGGCGACATTCTCGTGTTCTGTTCGGGAGAGCGGGAGATCCGCGACACGGCCGAGGCACTCAACGCACTGAATCTGCGGTTCACCGAGACCCTGCCGCTGTACGCCAGGCTTTCGGCGGCCGAACAACACCGCGTCTTCGCCTCCCACACCGGGCGCCGCATCGTGCTGGCGACCAACGTCGCCGAGACTTCGCTGACCGTGCCGGGGATCCGCTACGTCGTTGATCCCGGGTTCGCCAGAATCTCGCGGTACTCCGCTCGCACCAAGGTGCAGCGACTCCCCATCGAACCGATTTCGCAGGCCTCAGCCAACCAGCGGGCCGGACGCTGCGGCAGGCTCGGGCCGGGCGTGTGCATCCGACTCTATGACGAGGAAGACTTCGGTTCGCGTCCGGAGTTCACCGAGCCGGAGATCCTGCGCACGAACCTGGCGTCGGTAATCCTGCAGATGGCCGAGGCGAAGCTCGGGGAGGTCACCGACTTCCCGTTCCTCGAGGCGCCCGATGCCAGCCAGGTCCGTGACGGGATCCGGCTGTTGAGTGAACTCGGTGCGCTGGCCGGGCAGGGACGGCACGGCGCGTCCGATCGTGTCCGGCTGACCGACGTCGGCCGCAAGCTCGCCCGCCTGCCGATCGACCCACGACTCGGACGGATGCTGGTGGAGGCCGAACGCCAAGGCTGCCTGAAGGAGGTGCAAGCAGTCGTGGCCGGGCTGGCGATCCAGGACGTGCGGGAGCGACCCGCCGATGCCCAACCAGCTGCCGACTCCGCGCACCGACGGTTCTGGGCCCCACTGAGGTCGGCCACCGAGGGTGACGAGCCCACCCCTGACGGTTCCGACATCGCAGCCGTGCTTCGGCTGTGGCAGTACCTGCGCGACCGGCGGCGCGAGCTCAGCGGCAACGCCTTCCGCCGGATGTGTCGTGAGGAATACCTCAACTTCCTGCGGGTGCGCGAATGGCAGGATCTGCACACTCAGCTGCGGGAGGCGTGTGACGAGCTGCACCTGAGCCGCAACAGCGAGCCGGCAGGCCTAGACCGGGTCCACGTGGCGGTGTTGTCGGGACTGCTCTCCCACGTTGGCCTGCTGGACGATCGACCGGCCCCGACCCAGGGCCAGCGCCCCGGGCAGCGGACGTCACGTCGACGGCTGGGCCCGCCTGAGTACCAGGGCGCCAGAGGCTCCCGGTTCGCCATTAATCCCGGATCCTCGGCGGCCAGGGCCAGGCCAGATCTGGTGATGGCCGTGGAACTGGTCGAAACCACCCGGCTGTGGGCTCGAACCGTCGCCCCCGTCGAAGCGGCCTGGGTGGAGGAGGTGGGGGCGCACCTGCTCAAGCGCACCTACTCCGAACCGCATTGGTCGCTGCGCGGTGGGCAGTGCGTCGCCAGCGAGACGGTCACCCTGCTGGGGGTGCCCATCATCGCCGGTCGGACGGTTTCCTACGGCGCCATCGATGCTGCGGTGGCCCGCGAGGTGTTCATCGCCTCGGCGCTGGTCGAGGGGCAGTGGCGGACCAGACACCACTTCTGGGCCCGCAACGAGGCGGTGCGGGCGGAAGCCGAGGAACTCCAGGAGCGCACCAGACGGCGCGATCTGGTGGTCGACGACGCCACGATCGCTGCCTTCTACGACGCGCGGATTCCGGAAGGCATCGTCTCCGTGGCTCACTTCGACCGGTGGTGGCGGGATGCACGACGTGTCGACGAGCGCCTGCTCGACCTCACCGTGGCTGACCTGCTGATCAGCGAGGCCGAAGCACCAAAGGCCACGGACTATCCGGTGCTGTGGCGCGTCGGCGAGCTGAATCTGGACATTGACTACGCCTTCGATCCGGGCTCGGGGCACGACGGGGTTACGGTGATGATTCCGTTGGCTGCTCTCAACCGGGTCACCGCGGCGGACTTCACTTGGCAGGTGCCGGGCCTTCGAACCGACGTGGCGACGGCCCTGATCCGTGGGCTTCCCAAGCAGTGGCGTACCCAGCTTGTGCCAGCTCCCCAGACGGCGCAGCGTGCCCTGAGCTGGTTGGGTGACGATCCGGATCGGGCCGAACCACTGTGGCTCGCCCTTGGCAGGGCGATCCGAGCGTTGACCGGCGTCGCCGTGCCCGCCCAGGCATGGGATCCGACAGCGCTCGAGGAGTACCTGCAGGTCCGGTTCCGGGTGGAACGGCCAGGAGCCGAACCCGTTCTGGGACGCGACCTCGCGGCGCTCGCCGCCGACCTCGGCGGCCAGCTCGCCGCGACGCTGGATCGCGCGGCGTCCCACCTCACCCACGAGGGTGCTACCGGTTGGGACTTCGGCGAGTTGCCCGAGCGCCTCGGCGAGCCGGTGGTCGGGTATCCGGCGCTGGTGGATCGGCTCGACCGGGTCGGCGTCCGGGTCTTCGCCACCCCGGCAGAAGGAATGTCGTCTCAGCGCGCGGGGTTGCGGCGCCTGATCTCGCTGACCACCCCTGATCCCACAGCCTGGGTGGTCTCACGACTCTCCAACCAGACGAAACTCTCCCTGGCCACGTCGCCCTACCGGACGGTCCCCGAATTGCTGGCCGATGCCCGGCTGCACGCCATCGGCGTGCTCATGGAGGACGCCGAAGGGTGGCGTCAGGTGCGCGACGCGAAGGCATTCGAACGGCTGCGCGACCAGGTGCGGACGGCCGCGGCCGCCACCATGCAACAGGTGGTGATGGCCACCGGTGAGGTGCTCGGACTGGCGGGAGACGTCAGGCGGCAGCTGCCCGGAATGCCTGAGCCGGGGAGGAGTGACCTCACCGAGCAACTCGACGGGCTGATGTTTCCGGGTTTCATCGCGGCCACGCCGGCCGCCTGGTGGCCGCGCCTGCCGATCTACCTGCAGGCGATGACGCGGCGCATCCAGGCGCGCGGCACCAATCCGTCCCGGGAAGCCGATGGCCTGGCGGTCATCGGCGAACTGGAGGACGAGTACGCCCGGCTCTGCCAGCGGCATCCTGTCGGTCCGCTACCTGAGGCGGTTGCGGGGATCGGCTGGTTGTTGGAAGAACTGAGGGTGGGACTGTTCGCGCAGTCACTGCGCACGGCGGTGCCCGTTTCCGCCAAGCGAGTGCGTGCTGCGATGGCGGCGCTGGACGGCTGACCCGCCCGTGCGTCAGCCCTCGGCGCAAACGCAGGGTTCAGCCGTAGCCCGCGCGCTACAGTGGCGAAGTGCTGGATCCGAGGCTGTTGTACACGGTCGACTCCCAGGTGTGGGAAACCCTGGGTGGTCACGAACCTGTCCTCATCCACACCCTCGACGGGTACATCGACGCTGGCTCGGTCACTCACAGCACCGGTCGTTACCTGCTCGAGCAGTGCGAGCACGAGGTTCTGGTCGAGTTCGACCACGATCAGCTGCACGACTACCGCTCGCGCCGTCCATCGATGACGTTCGACACCAATCACTGGGCCGCCATGCACGACTACTCGCTGGTGATCCACAAGCTGGTCGATGCCAACGGGAAACCATTCCTGCTGCTGGTCGGACCGGAGCCCGACACCCAGTGGAATCGTACGTGCGCCGCGATCCTCGGGATCGCGGGACGACTCCACGTCTCGGACATTGTCACGGTCTCGGGCGTGCCGATGGCGGTGCCTCACACGCGTCCGACGTTGGTCACCGCGCACGCCACCGACCCCAGTGTGGTCACCGGGAATCCGATGTGGATCGACCGGGTGCAACTGCCGGGCAGCTTCAGCCACGTGCTCGAGTTCCGGGCTGGCGAGGCGGGGTTCCTGGGCCGGGGCTTTGTCGGGCACGTGCCGCACTATCTGGCACAGACCGCCTTCCCGCAGGCCACGGCTGCGGTCATCGACCGGATCAGTGAGGTCGCCAACCTCGTCATTCCGACGGCGGCGCTGGCCGAGCGGGTCACCGTCAACCTCGAAACCATCGCAAGCGAGACCGAAGACGACTCCGAGTTCCCCGCCGTGTTGACCGCCTTGGAGGAGCAGTACGATCAGCTCCGCGAGAGCGGGGCTTCGGCCGTTCCCTCCGCGGACGAGATCGGCGCGGCGGTGGAGCAGTTCCTCGCCGAACAGGACCCCCCGGACTTCCCTCGCTAGGACCAACCAGCACCCGGAGGTGCCATGCCTGAGACCGTTGCCGAGCTGATCTCGATCCTGGATCTCGAACGGGTCGCTGAGTTGCAGTTCGTGGGGGCGGACGCCGGGTCCACCCGGCAGCGGGTGTTCGGGGGCAAGGTGTTGGCACAGGGGCTGATGGCCGGTTACCGAACGGTTGCACCCACCAGGATCGCCCATTCATTGGGGGCCTACTTCCTGCGTGGCGGGATCCCGGGCCAACCGATCACCTACAC
>JBAVKY010000233.1:0-1718 GCA_049688555.1 Propionicimonas sp. | reverse complement strand
GACCACACGTCCGCGACCACCCCATAGTCTCGCTTGAGCAACGCCTGAGCCTCCAGCGCCCACGGGACTCCCACGCCGGACGCCAGCAGTTGCGCGCGCCTGGCGTCCGGGTTGACGCCCTCGAAGGAGCCCTCCGCCAGGAGGTACATGCCCTTGAGGATTCCCTCGGTGTCCACGTTCTCCGGCTCGGCCGGCTGCACGATCGGCTCGTTGTAGACGGTCATGTAGTAGAGGATGTCCTCGGGGCTCTCGCCGTACATGCGACGCAGGCCGTCGGCCATGATGTGCGCGATCTCGTAGGAGTAGGCCGGGTCGTAGGCGACCACGGCCGGGTTGGTCGCCGCCAGCATGTGGCTGTGACCATCCATGTGCTGGGTGCCCTCGCCGGTCAGCGTGGTGCGCCCTGCGGTCGCCCCGATCAGGAAGCCGCGGGCCAGCTGGTCGGCCGCAGCCCAGATGGAGTCCGCCGTTCGCTGGAACCCGAACATCGAGTAGAAGATGTACAGCGGCACCATCGGAATACCATGCGTGGCGTAGGACGAGCCGACGGCCTGGAAGGCAGCGACGGAGCCGGCCTCATTGATGCCGGTGTGAAGGATCTGCCCCTGCTTCGATTCCCGGTAGGCCAGCATCAACTCGTAGTCGACCGGGGTGTAGTTCTGCCCGTGCGGTGAGTAGATCTTGATGGTCGGGAAGAACGAGTCCATGCCGAAGGTACGTGCCTCGTCGGGGATGATGGGCACCACGTACGGCGAGAACGCCTTGTCCCGCATGAGGTCCTTGAGCAGACGAACCCAGGCCATGGTGGTGGCCACCGGCTGGTTGCCTGACCCCTTCTTCACCGAGGCATAGGCGCTGGGATCCGGTAGTTTGAGCGGCGTGACGGTGGTCCGTCGCTCTGGGACGGGTCCGCCCAGGGCGCGACGACGCTCCTTGACGTAGCGGATTCGCTCGTCGTCGTCGCCGGGACGCATGTACGGCGGCTGGTAGGGGTTTTCCTCCAGCACCGCGTCGGTGACTGGCATCTCAAGACGGTCGCGGAACTGCTTGAGGTCGTCCAGCGCGAGCTTCTTCATCTGGTGTGTCGCGTTGCGACCGGCGAAGTGGCTGCCGAGGAAGTAACCCTTGATGGTGTGGGCCAGGATCACCGTCGGGGCGCCGGTGAACTCCATGGCTGCCTTGTAGGCCGCGTAGACCTTGTGATAGTCGTGTCCGCCGCGGGTCAACTTCCAGATCTGGTCGTCGCTCCAGTCCTCGACCATCTTCGCGGTCCGCGGATCGCGTCCGAAGAAATGCTTGCGGACGAATGCGCCGTCGTTGGCCTTGAAGGTCTGGAAGTCGCCGTCGGGGGTGGAGTTCATGACGTTCAGCAGAGCGCCGTCACGATCGCTGGCAAGCAGCGGATCCCAGCCCCGGCCCCAGACCACCTTGATGACGTTCCAGCCGGCGCCACGGAAGAAGCTCTCGAGCTCCTGCATGATCTTGCCGTTGCCACGCACCGGTCCATCGAGGCGCTGCAGGTTGCAGTTGACGACAAAGGTCAGGTTGTCGAGCTGCTCGTAGGCGGCGAGCTGCAGCGCGCCGCGGCTCTCGACCTCGTCCATTTCGCCGTCGCCGAGGAAGGCCCACACGTGCTGATCAGCGGTGTCCTTCAGTCCCCGGTTGTGCAGGTACTTGTTGAAGTTCGCCTGGTAGATCGCCCCGATGGGCCCCAGGCC
>JBAVKY010000232.1:0-8122 GCA_049688555.1 Propionicimonas sp. | reverse complement strand
GCTACGGTCTCCGGCTCCGCAAGATGCCCAAGGACGAGATCGCGCGCCGGATCAACAAGGCCGCCGAGATGCTGGAACTGACCGCGCTGCTCAACCGCAGGCCGGCGCAGCTCTCCGGTGGGCAGCGGCAGCGGGTGGCGATGGGCCGAGCGATCGTCCGGGAGCCGCAGGTCTTCCTGATGGACGAGCCGCTGTCGAACCTCGATGCGAAGCTGCGGGTGCAGATGCGCGCGGAAATCTCGGCCGTGGTGCGGTCGCTGAAGACCACAACCATGTACGTCACCCATGACCAGACCGAAGCGATGACCATGGGCGACCGGATGGCGGTGATGAAGGCGGGTATCCTGCAGCAGTTGGGGACGCCGTCGGAGTGCTACGACGGCCCGCGCAACATCTTCGTTGCCCAGTTTGTCGGCTCCCCGCCGATGAACCTCGCCTTGGGCAAGCTCGTGGCCGTCGGCGACGGTGTGCAACTGGAGTTGGGCGGCTCCGTCCTGCACGTCCCTCCGTCGGTGATGGACGCCCACCCGGGGCTGACGCGCTACCTGGGACAGGACGTGGCCGTCGGGGTGCGCAGCGAGGATATGGAGGACGCGGCGCTGGCCAAGGTCGCCCCGGATCAGCGGATCAAGGGCAAGGTCACCCTCACCGAGGCCCTGGGCTCGCAGATTGTGGTGCACTTCACCTTCGCCGGGCGTCCGGTGATCACCGACGACACCAAGCTGATAGCCAAGGAGACCGGTGCCGAGGAACTCCACGTTCAGCAGGACGCCGGCGTGAAATGGGTGGCTTCGTTCGGGCCGCGGTCCCGCGTCCGCATGGGCGATGACATCGAGATCGCGGTGGATGTCGAGCGGATGCACTTCTTCGACCTCGCGAACTCCGAATCCATCTGGAGCTGATCAACGGCCCCGTCGCCCGCGCAAGCCGGCGGCGGGGCATGCCCCGCTCGACCCAGCACAGCCACGAAGGCGCGCTGATCCCATGGTCGCTTCAGTCTTGACCCGGCGCGCTGCGCTGGAAGGAAGTCATGAGCATCGAATCGCAGCTTGACCTGGTGGTTTCCCGCTCCATCGCTGAAGGTCACGGCGAGCAATCACCGACGGCCGACCCGTCCGCCATCGTTCAGGGAACTCACTACCGATTCACCATGCTGTCCAGCCGACTGATCCGCCTGGAATGGTCTGCATCGGGAGACTTCGTCGACCGTCCCACGTCGATGGTGACCAACCGCCGCTTCGACGTGCCACCGTTCGAGTTGGAGCAGAGCGACGAGCTGCTCGTCATCCGCACCGAGCACCTTCTCCTTCGCTATGACAAGCGTCCGTTCACTGCGGGGGGCCTCACCATCGCCCTCCGGCAGAAGGCACAGTCGAGCCACTTCTCGACCTGGCGCTGCGGGGACCCGCTTCCCCAGCCGGGGGGAGAGGCAGGCAATCTCGGGGGCACGACCCGAACCTTGGACGAGGTGGACGGTGCCTGCGAGCTCTCACCCGGCATCCTCGCGACGTACGGCTTCGCGGTAGTCGACGACTCCACCTCAGTCGAGCTCGGCGAGGACGGGTGGATCGTGCCTCGACCGCCCGGCGGAAGCGACCTCTACTTCTTCGGGCACGGGCGGGACTTCCGCGCCGCACTGGCCGAGTTCTTCCGCCTCACCGGACCGGTGCCGCTGGTGCCGCGTCGCGCCCTCGGCAACTGGTGGAGCCGCTTCTGGGCCTACACCGACACCGAATACCTCGACCTGATGGACCGATTCGCGGCCGACGGCGCACCGTTCTCGGTCGCGGTGCTCGACATGGACTGGCACGTTGTCGACATCGACCCGCAGCTTGGTAGCGGGTGGACTGGTTACAGCTGGAACCGGCAGCTCTTCCCCGACCCTCCCGGCTTCGTCCACGAACTGCACCGACGGAGCATGCTCGTCTGTCTCAACGTGCATCCCGCCGACGGGGTGCGGCGTCATGAGGACGCCTACCCGGCGATGGCCGCTGACCTCGGCATCGACCCGGACAGCGGCGTCGAGATCCCCTTCGACATCACCTCGCCGCGCTTCGTCGATTCCTACCTGAAACGACTCCACCATCCGCTGGAGCAGGACGGGGTGGACTTCTGGTGGCTCGACTGGCAGTCCGGGGGTTCCACCCGCGTCCCAGGTCTGGACCCCTCATGGATGCTCAACCACATCCACTTCCACGACTCCGCCCGAGAGGGGCGGCGACCGCTCACGTTGTCCCGGTATGCCGGGCTGGGAAGCCACCGCTATCCCGTCGGATTCTCCGGTGACACTGTGACGACCTGGGACTCCCTCGATTTTCAGCCGTACTTCACCGCGACGGCAGCCAACGTCGGCTACTACTGGTGGAGTCACGACATCGGCGGACACATGCACGGCGTCAAGGACAATGAACTCACGGTGCGCTGGTTTCAATTCGGCGTTTTCTCCCCGATCAACCGTCTCCATTCCTCAAGCGACCCGTTCAACTCCAAGGAGCCATCGCGTTTCGACCCGGAGTCATCCCGCATCCTCATCGCGTTTCTGCGGCTTCGCCACCGGCTCGTTCCCTACCTCTACACCGCCGCCTGGAAAGGGCATGCAGACGGCATCGGGATCGTCCGACCGATGTATCACGACTATCCGACGAGCCCTGAGGCGTTCAGCGTCCCTCACCAGTATCTGTTCGGCAGCGACCTGATCGTCGCTCCCATCACCACGCCACGCGACCACCGCACCGGCCTCGCGAGGGTGACCGTCTGGCTCCCCGCTGGTGAATGGTTTGACCTGTTCACGGGCAAGCGCTACGGCGGCGGCAGGACGTTGACGATGCATCGCCCGCTCGATCTGATCCCGGTGCTGGTGCGAGGCGGTGCGGCCATCCCGATGCTCGACGACCCCACGCAGGACATCGGGGAGAATCCGGAAAGGCTGGTCCTACGGATCGTCCCAGGCGCTGGAGAAGGCGTGGTCTATGAAGACTCCGGCTCAGCGGCGCCCACGCGATCGGAGCGCCACGCGACCAAGGTCTACGTCCAGTGGCCGGACGGATCCCCGGCCGACCTGATCATCCGGATCGACCCGCCCTCCGGTCCAGGGGCTTTGGGGGTCCGCGATCTCGCGCTCGATCTCGTGGGTGCCGGCCAGGCCGACCACGTCGAGATCGGAGGAGCCCGAAGCCAAGCTCGGGCTGCGTCGGTCCGGGTGGATGGGATCCTGGCCCCTGCCCTCCGGCTCGACCTCGGAACCCTGGACCTGTCGTCCGGACTGGAGATCCACGTGGCGGGCGTCACCGTGCCACCATTCGACACCCACGGCGCGACCTTCGCTCACCTGGACCGAGCCGAGATCGAGTACCGGCTCAAGAACCAGGCTCTGACAACCGTCGAACGGCTGAGCGGGATCGAACTCGTGCAGCAACTGAACACCCTTGGGCTGCCGGACTCGCTCAGCGGCGCGCTCGTCGAGGTCTGCGACGAGGCGGTGCACCCATGAGCCTGCGCAATCTCAGCATCGGCGGGCAAGACCGGCCGATGACCCTCCCCGAGACCCAGACCCGCCCGGGCGACCAGATCAGCGGCACCAAGCCCACGTGGCGTCAACAAGTCGTCTACGAGATCTATCCCAAGAGCTACGCCGACGGCGACGGGGACGGCGTGGGCGACCTGGCCGGCATCCGCAGCAGGCTGCACCACATCGTCGAGCTGGGCGCGGACGCCATCTGGATCGCGCCTTGGTACCCGTCGCCAGGGGCGGACGGCGGTTACGACATCACCGACTATCGCGCGATCGATCCGGTTCTGGGCACCCTCGCCCAAGCAGAGGCGCTGATCGCCGAAGCGCATCGTGCCGGGCTCAGGGTGATCACCGATCTGGTCGTCAACCACACCTCCAACCAGCACCCCTGGTTCACCGAAGCGCTGGCCGCCGGAGCCGGCACTCCCGAGCGGGCGCGATACATCTTCCGCGACGGGGCGGGAGGCAACGGTGATCTGCCTCCCAACAACTGGTTCAGCGCCTTCGGCGACTGCGGTTGGACCCGGGTCACCGAGGCGGACGGAATGCCGGGACAGTGGTATCTGCACACCTTCGCGCCCGAACAACCCGACCTCGACTGGACCAACCCGGAGGTACGGGCAGAGGTCGCCGACATCCTCCGATTCTGGTTCGACCGGGGCGTGGACGGTATTCGCGCCGACGCCGTCCCAGCGATGGCCAAGGCCCAGGGACTACCGGACACTCCCCACGATGCCTCGCTCGGGTTCCGTTCGTCGGTCTGGACCGACGCGCCGAACTGGGACGTCGACGCGGTGCACACGATCATGCGGGAGTGGCGGGCAATAGCGGACACCTACGAGCCGCCTCGCTTCTTCATCGCCGAAGCCGTGGTGTCCTCGCCGCAGCGATTGTCCGCCTACCTTCGGCCCGACGAGCTGCACTCCGCGCTCAACTTCGACTTCCTGCGTGCCGGCTGGGACGCCTCCCGAATGCGGGCAGCCATCGACGTGACCCTGGATGGCCTGCGTCCCGTCGGCGCCCCAGCCACCTGGGTGCTGTCCAGCCACGATGAGACAAGGCACGCGACCCGTCTGGGGCGAGCCGAGACCCAGGCCGCGACCATGGGCTTCGACCTCGATCCGACCAGCGAGCAGGAAGTGGGCACTCGCCGCGCCAGAGCGGCAGCCCTGCTGCAACTGGCACTCCCCGGGCTGGCCTGCCTCTATCAGGGCGACGAACTCGGCCTGCCTGAGGTCGTCGACCTACCCGAGGAGATGCTTCAGGACCCGATCTGGGAACGCTCCGGTCACACCAGCCGGGGCCGGGACGGCTGCCGAGTTCCCCTGCCCTGGAACGGCTCCGAACCACCCTTCGGGTTCTCTCCCTCTGGCACGTCGACCTGGCTGCCCCAGCCCTCCGACTGGGCAGTATTCACGGTCGAAGCCCAGTGTGAGGATCCCGACTCCATGCTCAGTCTCTACCGCGCAGCGCTCAACCTACGTCGACACCTCCCCGACCTGGGCACAGAGGACTTCGAGTGGCAGGGAGCGCCCAACGGCGTCCTGGCCTTCCGCCGGGGCGAGGGCTTCGAATGCATCGTGAACCTCTCCGAGAGCTTCTGCCCACTGGATCTCGACGGACGGCGCTTGCTCCTCGCCAGCGGCCCGTTGCCCGACTCCCTGTTGCCGCCCGACACTGCCGCGTGGCTGCAGGCACAGGACGGCGAGGATTCGGAGACCTCCAGCGGTGCCCCGCAGGGGGTGCCGGCAGGCAGTGACCGGAGGAGGAACTAGATCCGCCATGCCGCTGTCGATGCAACCTCCGCGTTATCACTTCGCGCCGGCCCGGACGTGGGCGAGCGACCCGAACGGGCTCATCTGGCACCAAGGCGTTTGGCACCTGTTCTTCCAGTGCAATCCAGAAGGCATCCACTGGGGCAACATGTCCTGGGGCCATGCGACCTCTGCCGATCTGATCACCTGGCATGAGCAGCCGATCGCGCTTCGAGCCGATGACCGTGAAGAGTTCTTCTCCGGCTCGTGCGTGTTCGACGCCCAGAACACCTCTGGCCTGGGAACGGCCGAGTCGCCGGCGCTGGTAGCCATCTACACTGCGAACCTCCCGACCCGGGTCCAAGCTCAATCGCTGGCCTACAGCCTGGACGCCGGGCGGACGTGGCGGCGGTACTCGGGCAATCCCGTGCTGGACCGCGGTTCGGCCAACTTTCGCGACCCCAAGGTCTTTCGGCACCACGACAGTTGGGTGATGGTGGCTGTGGAGGCGGAGCAGCAGACGGTTGTGCTGTACCGCTCAGCCGACCTCATCAGCTGGACCTACCTCTCCTCGTTCGGGCCAGCCCACGCCGCGGGTGGGGCCTGGGAGTGCCCAGACCTGTTCCCCCTCCCGGTCGCGGGTACGGACGAGATCCGCTGGGTGCTGTTGGTGAATCTGAACCCCGGAGCGATCGGCGGCGGGTCGGGCTGCCAGTACTTCGTCGGCGAGTTCGACGGCACTCGCTTCGTGCCCGAGCGGGACGCTGGCGTGGCCCTCCGCAACGCGACGGTAAGCCCCGACCTTCGGGTGTTCGACTGGTTCGACCACGGCCGGGACTGCTACGCAGTGGTGAGTTTCGCTGAGGCTCCGGACGGACGCCGGATCGTGCTCGGCTGGCTGAACAACTGGGACTACGCCGCCGCGGTCCCCCTCACCGGCGGCCGCGGGATGATGACCATTCCGCGGGAGCTTTGGCTTGTCCGCCGCGAAGGGCGGCACCTGCTCGCTCAGCGCCCCGTCCGGGAACTTCCGCCTGACGCGCTCCGCCGCATCCGCCTGGCCGAGGGGGAGGACGTGACACTCGGTGCGGCCGTATTGGGCTACGCCGGCGGCGCCCTGCGGCTCACCCGCGATCCGGTCGACTTCGATGCCGAGTTCGCCGGCGCCACCTCCGCTCTCGTTGCCGGTTCACCCGGGGAGATCGACCTCGACGTCCTCGTGGACACCTGCTCGATCGAAGTGTTCAGCACCGATGGGCTGCTGGCAATCACCAACCTAGTGATCTGAATCGCATGCACTGGGTTGCTGTGTCAGAGCAGCCGCGATCCCAAATGCGCGACCTGGTCATCTTCTGCCGCACGAGCCTAGATCAGTGAGTCCAAGGGGTGTGGCCGGTGTGTTGGCCGGCTGAACGGGTGGAGGGTCTCCAGAGTCGGTGTTGCTAAGTCCGACCGAGAACGTGGGGGTTCTGGTGGACATCGATCAGGAAACCCTCGCAACAGCACTCTATGTGACCACGGACGATCTGTTGAAGGCCCATCCCGAACGAATGCCATAACGGCCCGTTGTGGGGATCGCGCCGACGATCAGTGACGCGGAGCTGGTCGTGTTGGCGGTGATGCAGGCGCTGCTGGGTTACCGGTCCGAGACGCGCTGGCTACGCCGTGCTCACAAGGACTTTCACGCCATGTTCCCGTACCCGCCGGGCCAGTCGGGCTACAACAAGCGGCTGCGGAAACTGGCCGGGACCATCGCGTGGCTGACCGGGGAACTCGGCCAACTGACCAGCATCGACGGCGACGACGTGTGGATCGTGGACTCCACCCCCGTCGAATGCGGCCGCTCCAGAGACCGCGAAACGCTCCGACCTGGCCGGCTGGTGTCAAACCATCATCGCCGACACGGGCTACAACGGCCACGCCCTCGGAGCGCCTCGAACAACACGGGATCGACCTCCTCCGGCCCGCCCGCAAAGGAGAGAAACCCCAAGCTGGAAGCCGATTCTTCAAAGCACTGCGGCAGATCATCGAATCCGTCAACGACACCCTCAAAGGCCAACTCGACCTCGAACCACGGTGAGGCTGCGTAGGACGGTGCTCCGATGAGGTCGTTGTGCCAGATGGCGGCGACGAGGGCGAGGATGCGTTGGGCGAGGCCTCCACCCAGTCAACCTCCTCATCCAAGAGATAGGAGCCGTTGACCTCGCCCCCACCCACCGTGCGCGAATCACGCTGACTGCCGCGACCTTGGGCGTGGCGAACTTCCCGAACGTGGTCGGGTCAGGAGTGGATTCCTCCACCTTCCCGGATCGCAGCCACACCCGTCTTGGTCGTCCTCGTTCTCTGGAGAGGTTGCGGTGGCAGGTGCCCGGGCGGCCACAGACCCATTTCTCAGCCCGTTAAGAGCGCCCCAACAGGGGCACATTGGCTAGACGAAGATGGTCTTGTAGTCGTCGACCAGGGCAAGGTGGGCGGCGGCCTCCGCCACGGTCATGCGGTTCATTTCGGCGTCGATGGCCTTGCCAAGCAGGGTCGTCTCCCCGGCGGTCGCCAGCCCGGCGATGGACGGGAAGGTGCCGAGCACCCACGAGATGGCCGCGCGGATGTCCTCGGGCGTGGTGAACGGCTGGTACCACGTAGCCAGTTGGGGGTCCCCGACCCACGGCTTGCGCGCGATCGCCTTGATGGTGCGGAGGGCGACGTCGCGGTCGGCGACGAGCTCGTACAAGGTCTCGAAGTTGGTCCGGAACTCTTCGTCTGCTGTGTACAGGTGGTAGTTCACCGGCGTGAGGACCGAGTCGAAGTCGTGGCGGCGCAGGGCTTCGGCGTGCACGACCGGGGCCTGCTCGGTGTGGCC